>CAYGXU010000042.1:19830-25414 GCA_964353875.1 uncultured Anaerolineaceae bacterium
TGGCGCTGTCAATCACCACCCCTGAAGGATCCCTGAGCCATAAGGTTTCGCCTTGGTTGCTCAAAGTACCATTGTAGATCAGATCGGCGAAGAGGTTGGCAATCGTCGAATCATCTGAGCGTTCGAGCAGGAAATAACCTCCGGCGGGGATGATGCCTGAGAGGGAAATGTGAATGTCGTCTTCGTCGCTGAGGATCCAGCCCTCCAGATCGATGAGAAAATCGCCGGGGTTATGCAGTTCGATCCACTCGTCGCTAGAGGAGGCCAGGGTCCCAGCCCAGGCGATTTCGTTGATCAGTACTGATTGAGGAATGGAACCTGTTGGGGAGGCCTCAGGATCGGCGCTGCTGGTAGGTGTTGTAGATGGCTCGAGAGACGGCGTGGATGTCGGAGGGGGAAGCAGAACAGAGTTCTTACCAAGGGGTGTACCGCTTATAGGCTTGCCGGCAGCGTCATGCCCTGAGGAACCAACGCCCGTAAAAGTGCCCCAGCTCCCTGAGCCGGTGCGCCGTTCCATACTGGCTCGCGTGGAGGAGTTCCCGGCCGGCCATGCACCACCACCGCCGTTGACGCTATCGATGACCTTTCCGGAAGGATCTTTTAGCCATAGGCCTTCACCTTCATTTCGCAGACTACCCTTGTATATCTGACTGGCGGGGAGATCGGCGATGGTGGAGTCATCTGTGCGTTCGAGCAGGAAATACCCTTGCGATCCAATTGTGCCTGCCAGGGAAACCTGGATATCCCCGCCGTCTGTGAATATCCATCCCTTGAGATCGATCGCTTCGCTGCCGGGATTGAAGAGTTCGATCCACTCGTCATTCACGGAGGCAATCGTCCCGGCCCATGCGATCTCGTTGATGAGGATGGAGAGCTCGGGGTAAGTTGGATTGGTCTCCGTCGGGGAGGGAGTGATCGGCGCTGTGGATGTAGGGGATGGGGTCATGGTCGTAGTGGGCGAGGGGGAGGCGGTGTCCGTCATTGTAGCGGAGGGAGTAGCAGTTTCAGTTGGGCTTGGGGAGGGAGAAAGGGTGTCGGTAGCCGTTGAGGAAGGGGTTGATAATGGTGTAGTGCTGGCGGTGATGGAGGGAGTGGGGGTGGAGGAGGGCGTTCCTGTCGACGAACAAGAAGGCGTGCTGCTGGGGGTGGGTGTTTCAGACGAGTCGCCCATTACCGGTGTTTGAAAAAAGAATATGGAAAAAGTCAGGAGAAAACATAAACCCGCCAGCAGCACCACGCTGGCCAGTCTTTTGGAGTCTGCCGCTTGGCTCATATGGTTCCCCCTGTGAACCGGAAGGACATATTAACTATATTGCATAAATAACGGATGTCAAATCAATCCGCCAATTTCATCCCTGTCAATTATCTTCATAACCCTGATCTTTGGCCCAAGCCACCAATTTCTTGAGATTCTCTTTCAGCTCGGTGATGGATTTCTCATTGGCGGTGACCCGTGCTACGAGATCGTTGGGTGGTGGAGGAGGCATGGGTTGCTCGATCCCGAAGTACTGAATGAACTCCTGGCGTGTCCCCATCCAACGGTTCAAATCAATGCGCGTGCTCCCGGCGCCGACCAGCTTTCCATCGCCGAAAGATGTGGTTTGATGGATTTTGCAGGCGTTCAGAGGGACACCCACGGGGAGGCCCGGGGGACCGGAATGTTCTTTGGTTTGATTGGGCCAGATATAGGTGGCTAACCACCAATCAACCTCCGCCCACCAATCCTGTGGTTCCATGTACTCATCGGTAAACCACTTTCCACTGTAGATGCCGGCGCGCTGACTGGTCTCTTTCTTGACCAACTCAAGCCACCCCAGAGTGGAATCAGAGATGTGTTTCTTCGATTGGCTCTGGTGGAGTTCCACATCCAGCCAGATGGGACCCTCCCCCAAATCTCCGGCTTTATCCATGAGTTGGATAAAATGTCTTACCTGTGTCTCAACTTGGAGGGCGGGAAAGAGTACATGATAGACGCTTCGTGGCAAACCAAAACTTTTCGCTTGTTGCCAATTGCGCAGAAATTCCGTGTCATCCCAATTGGAACTACTCGATTGGCCTGAACGTATGATGATGAACTCGAAATCAGGCGGGCCGGAAGATGTAAATGCTGCAAAGTCCATGAGGCCATTGTTATGGCTAATATCCGCGCCAAGGATCCTGGGATCTGTGCTGGATGGAGGGAAGGGAGGATTGGCAGAGAGCAGACTTCGGACCTGGTCCATGAATCCTGTTGGTCTGCCAGCTTGGGCGAAACCCATTATCTTAGGAGGGCGGTTAAGAAGTATCTTCACAAGAAATTCTCCTTGAAACAATCAGGCATCTCTTGGCATCCTGTAAGTTGATTCTAATTCAATTTTTTGACGCCCTCCCGTAGGGGATAAACCTCCCGGGGGGTCGTGTGCATCATGGAGTGGGTGAGCTTTCAGGGGAGGGCGATGCTATAGGAACCTCTGGAGTGCCAGGAAGATCCTCCAAAGTCTCCGGCATACCCGCCAATACCCAGCGCTCGATAATGTCGATCCATTCTTCCTTAAGGGCTTTGGTGGGTGGCATCGGCCTACCGGCCTCGATTTCTTCGCGGTTGATCATGCGGATTAGGTTGCTATTGAGGTCACCTGTGATCAGGTTGGGGGCATAATCTCCGCTGTTGATGACTTCTTCGTAAGTCTGCATGAGATAATTGCCGCTCAACTTACCTGGTCGATGGCAAGAGGCGCAAGTGCGCCGGATGATGGGCTCGACATGGACATCGTAGACTGGGATTTGATCAGGTCCGAGTGTCGGTACCGCGCCGGCGGCAGCAGCTTCTGGCGGGATCTCCACCCGGTCGTCCCAGGTATAGCGCATAAAGGTCACGATCGCTTCGATATCCCCTCGAATGAGCTCACCGCCGTAAGCCAGCCCGAAGGGCTGCATACCCAGTTCCTGCTGACCATACTCGATGACGTTGAAAATGGTGTCATCCGTGCGGGTGTAGATGAAGTCCGGCGCGTTTAATGGCGGGACAACGACGCCTTCCAAGCCTTCCACAGTCGTAATCTCGCCGCCCTCGCCCTCCGATCCATGACATTCGACGCATTGCAACGCGTAGAGATCCTGGCCAGCGACGATCTTCTCAGTTACGGAGGTGAAAACCTTGACTTCCGCGCTGGGGGGTGTGGTCACTGCCGCCAGGATGGTTAAAGCGATGATCCCAACCGTACCCAAACTCATCAGCATGATGGCGATTTTACGGCTACGCCAATGGCGGGTGGATCGGCGATCATAGAAAGGGAGGAAGAGCAGGATCAGGACCAATAGGAGAGGAACGATAGCCGTGCCAACCCACTCGATCGCGCCCGGGAAGTATTTTAGCAACTGAAAGAGCCACAGGAAGTACCACTCCGGTCGTGGGACATAAGAAGAATCATTGGGATCGGCCGGAGGTTCGTTGGCGACTCCGACGAAGGTCGCCAATCCAAGCAAGAGCAGGAATAAACCGAAGGAGACGATTAAGTCCTTATAAATAATATGGGGGAAGAACTTTTGATCGCTGCTTTGCTTGGCAGACTCATAACGTTCTTTGTATTCTTTCTTGCGATCCTCTTCCACAGCGCGACTCCTATTCGTCTTTGGTTGGGATGTGGGAGATCCCTAGCCGGATCACTAAGTAAAGGTGAATGCCGAGCAACCCGACCAAGGTGGCGGGGAGTATCCAGATATGAGCGCTATAGAAGCGAGATAAGGTGAGAGTGCTCAGGTCAGTGCCTCCACGTAGGGCTTCCATGAGGAAGGGACCGATGAGAGGGATGGTATCTACGATAGAGGTGCCGACCGTAGTTGCCCAATAGGCGCGCTGATTCCAGGGAAGGAGATAGCCGGTGAAGCCCATCCCCAGCGTGATGAGCAGGAGGAGGACTCCGGTGATCCAGGTAAATTCTCGCGGGTATTTGTAGGCAGCATAGATGAAGGTGCGCAGCATATGGAGGAAAACGACAACGACCATGAGTGTGGCGCCCCAGTGGTGGATGCCGCGAATCAGCCATCCAAAGGCGACTTCATTCATGATGTATTGAATGCTATCGTAGGCTTGGTCCGGGTGGGGGACATAATATAAAGTAAGCAGGATGCCGGTCACTCCTTGAAGAACGACCAGAAAGAGGGAGGCACTCCCCAGGGTAAAGGCCCAATTCACCTTGGGGATCTTACGGTCAAGGACCACAGCATAGATCGATTTGAGACCTAGTCGCTCATCAAGCCAGTTGAACCATCGGGAAACCATGTTAATTCTCCTGAATGAAGACCAACAGTGTTCCGTCCTCAATCTTGTGTTCGAATATATCCAAGGGGCGGGGCTGAGGACCAGAGATAATGCTGCCATCTTTGCCGAAACGCCCATCGTGGCAAGGACATACGAATTGCTGCACATCTTCCTTCCAGGAAACGCGACAACTCAGATGGGTGCATACATTGGAGAAGGCCTCCATGGCGCCGTTGTTCTTTTTCACGACATAGACGCCGTAGCTATTCGCAGTTCGCTCCCATCCAACTTGTTTTGTCCGCGTGAAGGTATAGAGCGTCGGTTGGTCAACGGGGATATCCTCCACGAGTCCCAAGGGGACCCAATCCTCTACGGAGGTTTGAGATTTCTTTAAAGCGGGTGAGAGCAGGTAGCCGAACGCTGGGAGGCCGATGATGGCAGCGATCATGCTGCCGAGCAAAGCGGACATCCCTGCTACAAACCCGCGACGATCAATGCCGTGTTTTCTCGCAGGTTCTGCCATGAAGCCCTCCTGGAAGCGCTCCAGAGGATGGGGCGCAAGCCTCATATATAAACAAATGTGTTATGAAAATTGTAACTCGCATTGTGCGCGAGAAAAGGAGGGTATTTTCGGTGAGCTTCTTCTTAAGTTGAAAATAACATGGTCAGCGGATTTTCCGACTTGCCCCGATATCGGTATAATACGGTTGACCATGGATTGTCCCCTTTCTATACAAAGCGTAGTGGAGGATCTTCATGACAGTGAAACCTTTAAAAAGGAGTGTCAGCTTATGGCAAGGGCTGCGCTACCGAGGGAAACAAGGGATGTTCACCTGGATGCTGAACCGCATCACAGGCTTGGGCATTATCGCCTTCGTGGGAACCCATATTGTGGCGGCTTTCTTCTTACAGCAATTCGCCGATGATATCTCGACCGCCATTACGACTGTGTACGAGTCTTGGCAATTCCAGGTCGTGGTTTATTTCTGTGTTCTTTACCATGCCCTACATGGGATGCGTCTGGCCTTGGAGGATTTGTTTCCCGGATTGCTCCGTTTTCATCTCGAATTGATCTGGTTCCAGTGGATCCTCTTCATCCCGCTTTATGGTTTGCCTATCTACCTGATGGTGCAAACTGGGTTAGCAGGCGGGTAGCAAGGAAAGGAGAAACGTGATGCGAACGACGATGCGTCGAGTCAGACCTGCGGCGGGTACTTTTGAGTATGGGATGTGGCTCTTCACTCGCCTCTCTGGATTGGGATTGTTTATCTTCGCCGCTGCCAGCATGGCGATGGCTTTCATCATGGGGGGCAGGACTTTGCTGGATCTTCCCAGCTTTTACCG
>CAYGXU010000043.1:0-25105 GCA_964353875.1 uncultured Anaerolineaceae bacterium
TTTAAATACTTTGGGGTTCTAATGCAAAATCAAGCTTTTGAACGGATTTCATGCCTTGAAAGTAACGATAACAATATTTGTGGCTCATCAGCGCTTATAATCTGAGCGGACCAGTGGAAGGAGTTCACTTCAGGAAGGTGAAGGAAAACCCTTCAAAGGCTGGGTGATCAGGCTATAATTCTGATATTGTATCGGCAACACTCATTCCATAGAACAAAAAAGGAGTATTTATGAGGATCAGCCAGCATGCGCGTGAGATCGCCGAATCGCCCACGCTTCGCCTGAACGAAGAAGCCAGGCTATTACGCGAGAAGGGTGAGCCAGTCATTCACCTTGGTATCGGCGAGCCCAAGAACAAAGCCCCGATCAATGCGTTGCTCACTTCGGCAGCCAAGCTCACCACAGGGGATATTAAATACTCGCCAACGGATGGATTGCCTTCCTTAAAGAAAGCCATCATCCGCTACACGGAGGAGATCTATGACAAGGTCGTCGCCCCGGAGAATGTCATCGTTTCCGAAGGTGCGAAGCAATCGCTTTTCAATGTGATCTTTTCCATTGTCGATCATCAAGATGAAGTCGTCATTTTGGCGCCTTACTGGGTCAGCTATCCGGAGATCGTAAAGATGTGCTATGGTCGTCCGGTTATCGTCACGCCAGAGGATGGCACTTTCCATCCCCGTATGGAAGATATCGAACGCGTGGTGAGTTCCTATACCAAGGCCATCATCGTCAATAGCCCCAATAATCCCTCCGGTGTGATGTTCTCGGAGAAGTTCATTACCGATGTTGTCGACTTCTGCGAACAAAAAGAAATCTATTGTATTATGGACGATATTTACCATCGGCTCATCTTCGATGGGAAGAAACCCATTTCCGCCTATCGCTATACCAATAAGGACCTGGAGAATTCGCGCGTGATCGTTATCAACGGCGTCTCCAAGGCCTATGGGATGACGGGTTTTCGCATCGGCTGGGTCGTCGCTCCGCGCAAGCTGGTCGAAGTGATGATCAATGTACAAGGGCAGACAACCTCTTGCCCTTCGGAGATCTGTCAGGCCGCGGCGGAAGGCGCCTTAACGGGGGTTCAAAGCATTATCGAGAGTCTTCGGTTGACCATCGAGAACAACCGCGATGTGATCATGCAAGAGCTAGCGACTTTTTCCGGCGTGCGAGTCACCAGGCCAGATGGGACTTTCTACTGTTTCCCCGATTTCCGTGCCTATAGCAATAATTCAGTCGAATTGGCGAATTTCCTTCTGAAGAAAGCCCTCGTCGTCACTGTCCCGGGGAAGGATTTTGGGATGGAGGGTTACCTGCGCCTTAGTTACGCAGGGGGTGTAAAAGACATCACAGATGGTATTGAGCGGATTAAATGGGCATTGGACCCTGAATCCCCGAATGAAATCTACATTGGCGATCGCAAATACGTCAGGGATTGGTTATGAACAACTTACTCAACATTCGAACACCGGCAGAGGAAGAGGCAAAAGCGCTAAAAAGCGACTATGGATTGAGCAACCATAGTCTGACCAATCTCCGTATGGTCTATTGGAATCTGCCTGCGGAATCCTTATACGAAGAGATCACCTTCCGTAGGGAGGGGCGGATCACCCAACAGGGTGCCATGGTGGTGGATTCCGGAAAGCACACTGCCAGGTCTGCCGCCGATAAGTTTATCGTCAGAGAACCGTCCAGCGAGGCACAGGTCTGGTGGGGCGAGTACAATCGTCCGTTTGCTGCGGATAAATTCAATGAGCTCGTGGACCGCCTGCAGGGTTTTTTGCAGGGACGGGATTTATTTGTTCAGGATTGTTATGTCTGTGCAGATCCGGAATTTCGCATGCCCATCCGCATCATCACCGAATATGCCTGGCATAGCCTTTTTTCGCGCAACATGTTCCTCCTCCCTCAGACCCGAGAGGAGTATCGGCGCCATGTCCCGGACTTCACGTTGTTGTGTGTTCCTTCTTTCAAGGCCTTCCAGCCGGTGGATGGAACGCGGACGAATACTTTCATCGTGATGAGTCTCGATCAACAGCTATGTATCCTTGGAGACACGGCCTATGGCGGGGAGATCAAGAAATCGATCTTCACTCTGCTGAATTATCTCTTGCCCCTCAAGGGTGTGATGTCGATGCATTGCTCCGCCAATGTGGGAGATGAGGGCGATGTGGCTCTGTTCTTTGGTCTCTCTGGGACCGGGAAGACGACGCTATCCGCCGATCCGCAGCGGCATCTCATCGGCGATGACGAGCATGGCTGGAGCGACGAAGGGATCTTTAATTTCGAGGGGGGCTGCTATGCCAAGGTCATCCAGCTATCCCCGACAGCAGAGCCGCAAATTTACGCCTGCACCAGGCGGTTCGGCACTTTGCTTGAGAATGTGGTCTTCGATCCGGTGACGCGGCTGATCGACCTCGACGATGATGAGATTACCGAGAACACGCGCGCCTCATATCCTCTGGAATATATTGATAACGTCCTCGCAGAAAAGCGTGCCGGACATCCGAAAAATATCGTCCTCTTGACCTGTGACGCTTCGGGCGTGATGCCTCCTATCGCTCGCCTGACGCCTGAACAGGCTATTTACCATTTCTTGTCCGGCTATACCTCGAAGATCGCCGGCACGGAAGTTGGGCTGGGCGAGGAACCGGAGATCACCTTTAGCACCTGCTTTGGCGCGCCATTCATGGTGCATAACCCCCATTTCTACGCATCCTTGCTGAGAAGGAAGATTGAGCGTTACCAAGTGGATTGCTGGCTGCTCAATACGGGTTGGGTGGGGGGATCGTATGGCGTCGGCAAGCGTATTAGCATTGGGTATACACGCGCCATCCTCAGCGCCGCCCTGAGAGGACAGTTGAAAGACGTCGGCTATCGCCAAGATCCGATTTTCGGGTTCGCCGTGCCCACAGCCTGCGAAGGAGTGCCCTCCGAGGTATTGGATCCAGCTTCTTCATGGCCAAGTGAGAAGGAGTATTTCAACAAATACCGGCAGTTGGCCAGCCGCTTCCGTGATAATTTCCGTAAATTTGAGAAGGAATGTGAGCCTGAAATCCTTCAGGCCGGTCCAAATTTGATTCGTGTGAGTTAAAGGCGACTTTAGTGGTCGTCCCCATTAGGATACACGTAGGTGCGACCCTGGTGGTCGTCCCGGATTGTGACGCGTATAGGGGTGACCCTTGTGGTCGCCCTTTCTGTTCGCGTCGGGGCAAGCCTTCTATGGAACTTAAAAAGGGGAAGATGCAAAAGCAGGATCTACCCATCCCTAAATCCCTTCCCTTTAGGGAAGGGATTTAGGGATGGGTAGTTTTTGCATCCATATCAGGAATGCGTTTATTTTTTCAGCAGTGTCTCCACTTTCTCGAGCAGGTCGTCTGGATCGATGGGTTTATCTACGAATTCATCTACGGGCAGGTAATCTTCCGTTGGTTGAAAACGCAAAGGCGTTGTACTATGGATTGAAGTCAGCATCAGGATCGGGATATGGCTGTATTTTTTGTATTTCGAGGCTGGATCCGGGTTCCTTAGCTGAAGAGTAAGCTGGAAACCCTCCGTGGTGGTATCCATCATGACGTCCAGGATGATCAGATCCGGAAAATCGCTTTGTATCTTCGCCAACCCTTCCGTTCCATTTTTCGCCTCAAGGACCTCATGACCCGCCGATTCGAGGACATACCGGGCTGAGGTGAGGATATCTGGGTCGTCATCGATAACCAATATCTTTGCCATAAGTATTATCCTTTTTCTATAGCTGCAGCATTAATCACTGCATTCAATGATTCCGTTTATCCGATTACATATGTCTGAGCAGATCTCTGAGATGGCCATTTCTACCTGCTGGCTAATACCGGTAGACCAACCGATCTCCGCTGGCTGGATCGCATAGAGGATGATGTTCGCTGGCAGTATATTCAGGGTATCCGCCAATTCTAATGCCTCTGCCAGCCCCGCCTTATGCATAGACTCATGCTGGATCGTCTTTCTAAATTCAACACTATCATCCTTATACTTGATACGGACCCATTCTCCTGGCGTTCTTCCGAGTTCAGCAGCGTCGATGAGGATCACATGGCGATAATCCTGTATAAGAAGGATGGTTTCTAGCCCTCCAATTCCGCCATCGAGAAGCGCGACTGTCTTTGGGATGCCATTCTTTTTTCTCAATTTTTCCAGGATTGCCGGTCCGGCTCCATCATCGCCTCTTAGAGGGTTGCCCAGCGCGAGGATCAGAATGTCCGCGCGCTGCCGAAAATCCGAAGGACACCACTCTGATTGCAGAAGTTCATTTTGCCTGACCTCACGATCACCCGTGAGAACGATCTCATTCGGATCAGACAAATTTCACATCCAGCATGTGTGTCGAGCAAGAAATGCAGGGATCGTAGGCTCGAACAAGCATTTCCAGGGCTAACGTGATTTCTTCTTCGGAACGATCCAGCCTTTGTGGGACCAATTCGCGCATATCTGCTTCGATATTGGCCAGGTTTTGTCCTGTAGGGATGATGCAATTGGCTTCTTTGATCAGGCCATTTTCGATGACATAGTTGTGATAAAGGGTGCCACGCGGCGCTTCGCATGCCCCTACACCCTCGCCCGAGAGGCGTTTCACGGGAGCCAATTCTTCGCAAACGATGCCTTTCTTCAGCAGTTGATCGATGGCTTCGATGGCCTCTTCAGCGCAATGAACAACCTCAACCAATTGGGCGACAGTGATCATGTAGGGATTGGTGCAAATCGGAGACAAGCCCAATTCAGTTGCGACCTTCTTGGCCTTCCGATGGAGCTGATCATAGCCAAGGTTGAAGCGAGCCAACGCGCCTACCATATAGGTAGAACGTTGGTGGCTGGTGTGTTTTGCAGTGGAATGATCCACCAGATGCTCGTTGGTCACTTGGCGATACTCTTCCAACGACCAGACTCCGCCATCTGTACTGGCGATCTCACCATCGATCAAGCAATATTCATTCTTATCATGCAAGGCGATGTACTCAGTTTCGCGAATGAAGTCGGGCAGGGCCAAGCCCTGAAAGAGTTCGACAGTGGCGTCGATGTCTTTGCGCATAGCCACAAGACGGTCACGGAGCAAGGCCATTTCCTCATGGGTTGCATAATTCGTAAAGCCTCCAACGGTCATTGCGATGGGATGGGTATGTCTTCCACCGATCGCGGCACAGAGATCGCCCGCCAATTTCTTCATGCGCAAAGCACGCAGAACAACCTCGGGAGCGCTCTTTGCCAATGGGATCACGCTGCCGGCTCCTAACAGATCCGGGGCGACGAGCATGTAGATGTGCAAGACATGACTATCCAACATCTCGCCGAAAAGATTGAGCTTGCGCAGGAGCACGGTTTGTTCACTAGGCTCAACACCCAAGGCTTTCTCAGTCGCCCGTAAGGAGGCAGAGGCATGGGTAACTGCGCAAATTCCGCAAATGCGCGAGCTGAGATGCGAAGCTTGATCGTAAGGCTGGCCGCGCAGCATCGCTTCAAAGAAGCGCGGGGCTTCGATGATCTGTAACTCGCATTGCTCCAATTGACCTTTTTGTACATTAACAACGATATTTCCATGTCCTTCCACACGGGTAACATGGTGCACATCGATTTGGATAGATTGAGTCGCGTTATTTGCCATTCGTGCCTACCTCACTCTTCATAACTTCATCGCTTAAAAACAGACCTAATTTCGCGGTGATCATTGCGTCATCGATGCCATGCTCAGCCATGACTTCTCTCATATACGGGATGTTCGGATGTGAGATCAATCCGCGGCAGCCCTCACAGGAGTTGCCAAAGCTGGGACAGATGGCGCCACAACCTGCGCGAGTAATGGGTCCTAGGCAGGTTTTCCCACGGAAATAGAGGCAGTTATTTTCCTTGAGTTTGCATTCCATACATACAGGATAGTCTGGGATATTGGGCATTTTCCCCAAGAGCAGATTTTTAACCGCGCGGGTGAACTCCTCACGATCAATCGGACATCCGGGGATGATCGCATCTACTTGGACCACATCTCCGATAGGCCGTGCAAGGTCCGCCTCATAGACTTCTGCTCGATCGCGATAGACATATTTGCGGACTTCGTCCAGCGGTTGGCTGTTTCGTATGGCGTTGATCCCGCCGATATGGGCGCATGCGCCCAACGCTACAAGGATCTTTGCTTGATCGCGAATCTTCTGCAATCGGCTCTCGTCGCTTTTGCGTGAGCATGATCCCTCGACAAAGGCGACCAGGTAATCCTCGCCACGCTCGCTCATCGCCTCACGGAACTGGACAATCTCGACAGCATCGAGCAAATCCGGGTGAGTCTGGAGGGAGTCGATTACGGTCAGTTGGCAGCCTTCGCAACTGGAGAAGTCGAAGAAGGCGACTTTTGGTTTTGCGGCTGACATCATAGCGCCTCCTTAAGATTTTTAATTTCAGAATAGGTAAATACGGGTCCATCGATGCAAGTGTAAATATGATGCATTTGGCAATGCCCGCATTTGCCGACGCCGCATTTCATCCGGCGTTCCAGGCTAAGATAGATGTTGCCCTCGGGGATGCCTTTACTGAGCAATTCCATCAGGACGAAGCGGTACATGACTGGAGGGCCTACGGTCACGGCGACAGTATTACGCGCATGGACTTGGACTTTGGGGAAGAGGCTGGTGATGACGCCGACATTTCCCTTCCAATCATCATCGGCGCGGTCAACTGTCAGGTGCAGTTCGACATCTGAGCGTCCTGCCCATTGCTCTAATTCCTCCTTGAAGAGCAACTCGGAGGGGTTGCGTGCACCATAGCAGATGATCACACGACCGAAGTTCTTGCGATCATCCAAGACTTCATTGATGAGTGAGCGTAACGGCGCCAGTCCGAGGCCGCCTGGTGCGAAGAGCATATCTTTCCCGCGGAAACAACTCACAGGGAAACCGTTTCCAAATGGACCTCGCAATCCAATTTTATCGCCAGGTTTTAGCGCGTGGAGCGCTTCGGTCACTGTTCCTGCCCGGCGCACACAAAGCTCAAAAGAACCATTGCTACGACTAGGGGAGGAGGAGATGCTAATGGGAGCTTCGCCCACTCCAAGAACGGAGACCTCGATGAATTGGCCAGGCTTGTGGTTGAGGGAGATGCCCCGTGGTAATTCAATCGTGAAGAGCTTCTCAAGGTTGGTCATAGGGAGGACATGAACAATAGGCGCGAATGTGGGCAAATAGATCGAAGGGGATTCCAGCATCTGGTTAAGTTTTTGAGTCATGCTGTCACCTCCTCAACCTTTTCTGCTTTTCGAACTTGCCGGCTGTATAGCTCGTTGAATGTGTCCACCGGTGTGATGTGAACCAGGCAGGCTTGTGAACATCGACCACAGCCAACACAGCCGACGATGCCAAACTCTTCAGTTTGATATTTTCCTTTATGGTAGAGACGATGCTTTTGGCGCGCTGCGCGCGTCTCTCGAAAATTATGCCCCCCTGCGACTGTGGCGAATTGGTCCAATTGACAGGAGTCCCAGATGCGGATGCGTTTCCCTGCCTGCAAGTTGAATTCGACTTCGTCGATCACATCGAAACAATAACAGGTCGGACAGACAGCGGTACAACTGCCGCACGCCAGACATCGCTCACCTAACTCATCCCAGAGCGGATCATCATAACTGAGGTTGAGTAGGCTGGTAAGTTCAGAGACATCGAATTTCAGTCGGTAAGAGAAACGAGGCCATTTTTCACTGATCACCTTATTAGAGCGTTCATAATCCGCCAGGGTGGCATCGCGCAGGCTACGCAGGCCTTTTACGAGAGCCTGACCTCGTTCTGAACCAATCTCGAGGGCGTACTCATCTCCCAGATCAGTTAAGTGCAGATCGAATTCCTCCGGGACGCTCAGTGTTCCCATGCTTTTACAAAAGGAGTTTTCTGTACAAGGGCGGAGGCACTCCAAGCTAACGAAAGTGGTGTTCTCTCGATTGCTGAGGTAATGTTGATCGGGGTAGTTTCTTTTAAAAGCCCGGTCGACCAGTTGGAGCGCATGCATATCGCATGTGTGTACGCCGAGAACCACTGTTGCTTTTGGTTCCATAATCGGTCTGATCTCCGGCTCATCCCCCTCAAGATGAAATTCAAGGGTTGGTTCGTGTTGGGGCAAAAGGGCCTTCTTGGGTGGTAGGATGGTCATGGCATAATCCCACTCGATCTCCTCTGGGGATTGAATCTCCCGGAAGACTGTACTTCCCTGCCATGCCGTGGGAGCAATGACACGGAACCCTTTCAGCATTTTGGCTACCCAACCGGATAGCGCCTCTTTTGGTAGGATTGTAAAGCTCATAATGGTTTGCTCTCCATTCTTTTATAACCTTCTAATGAAGGCTATGATTTCGACGAGAGATTCCTTGGGGCGGGGAGGAAGACATCCAATCCTTTTTGGGGATAATGCCCTTCTCCTCAGACCACAAAGTTCTTGCGAATCCATCAACGATTGGCTGGACAACCTTGTTCACTTCAGGAGAGAGTTGTGCATCAAGCGAAAGAGTTCCGGGCTGAATTCCCAACAACACAACTATGCAGGACAACTCCTGTGTGAGATAAGTAGCTAAGATATGCAACGGCAGAGTATGGGTTGAGGCGCTCAGGCCACTTGAGGCATTCCAGGCTAACCAACGAACCGTGCCAGTTTTTTCTTGCATATCGGCAGCATCGATTAGGATGACAAGATCTGGCAAGAAACGTCATAGGGGTGCCGGCAAAATTCTCTGGAGCCACCCCAGCACAGATCTCTAGCACGCGATCACTTTCGAACCGCAGCGATTGTATAGCTTGGACAATGATCATACCAACCGCATCGTCTCCGCATTTTTCATGACCAATACCGAGGATCGCTATACGAAACGATGAGTTCCTGTGCCTAAGACGACTCAGAGTCTTCTGAAGTCTCTCCAGCCAGGACTTTTTCGACATTGGACGGATCTCCGAAGTAGAAGGCGAACGGTTCTCGAGTGAGATTTGCCAATTCCCAGGTCTCATTGGAGAGGGAGAGACATCCTTGACGACAGCTATGGACACACTGCGCGCAATAGGTACATCGGTCGGCGTGATACTCCATGACAAAGAGCTTCCCTTTCCTGTCCAAGACATGCATCTCAATTGCCCTGGCAGGGCAGTCTTTGGCACAGAGCCCACAGCCGGTGCAGCTCTCCGAGTTCCAGTAGAGTCTCCCACGTAAGCGGTCCGGAGCCTCCCTTCGCTCAAAAGGATACCGTTCTGTGACCGGTCGTTTGAATAAAGAGGTCGAAACGTCTCGGAACATGATCCCAATCTTCACGCTACCACTCCCTTCCAAATAATCATGCCAAGCCATTGGAGCAGAACCAAAATGGTCCCATAGCGCCACCAAAGCCCAACGGTTTGGTCAATGCGTAAACGGGTCATCAACGATTGGAGACCAACCAATACCAATAGGAGCACAAGAGTTTTAAGTAGGAACCAAAGAGGGTTGGCAACACCGCCCAGATAGAAAGCAGCAACGAGCGTCAGACCAATAACCAACTCCACTCCTCTGCCTACGCGGAAGAGGGCAAAGCCTCGACCGCTATATTCAGTCAGCGCACCAGCGACGATCTCCGTCTCCGCTTCTGGCGCATCGAGAGGCGGCATTTCCAGCTTCCCCATCAGTCCAATGAGCGCGACCAGAAAACCGATCGGTTGAGTGAGGATGAACCAATGATTCTCAGCGTAACCGACAATCTCGTTGATTTGCCAGCTTCCTGCTACGATCGCCGGGCCAAGTAATGCCAGCATGAACGGCGCTTCGTAGGAGAAAAGTTGTGTGAGAGTTCGGGTTGCGCCGATGAGCGAAAAGCGGTTTAAAGCATTGGTCGTGCCCGCTAAACCCATACAGATCGTAAGGAGACTAAGCAGGTAAATCGTGATGATCAAATCTCCACGATAGCTTGCAGACGGCGTCAATCCGAACATCGGAGTAAAGAGGGAAGCTGTCAGCGCCCCGGCCAAAGCAACGATCGGCAGTCCGACGAAGAGATACGGGTTAACCCCATCGGGAACAACCTCTTCTTTTGCCAGGAGCTTAATCACATCTGCCAGCGGCTGAAACCAGCGCGGGCCGATCCTGTTTTGAAGTTGCGCTAAAAGCTTGCGATCGATCCATTCGTACGCAAGGCCGATAAGGATCAGGAACAGGCCGCCTGGGAAGATAAGCAGAGCGAGAATGTTAAGAAATATGTCCATGGTAATACTCAATCCCATATTTACGGAGTTCTTGCCAAGACCATTGGTTGCGAGAGCCATGTTGATGATTAATGACAGTAACGCGGTCATTACAGGAGAAGCATGGGTCGATGCCCGCCAGGATCATTGGCAAGTCTGCCAGGTGGTGCCCAATAGCGAGCTTGATGACCGACATCATGTTGGAAACGGTCGGTGTCCGTACTTTTACTCGCTCAGGCAATTCGGTTCCATTGCTCTTGATAAAGTAAAACAATTCGCCCCGAGGAGCTTCAACACGACTAACTGTCTCGCCTTCTTTGATTCGTCGGGGCATACGGGTTGTCAGCTCACCTTCGGGAAGCGTGTCGAGGATGAGGCGGATCAGACGGTAGGATTCAAATAACTCTTTGACGCGCACAACGAAGCGCGCTTCCAGATCGCCGCGTTCGTCCAAGACGATGTTTACAGGGTATTGAGGATAGGCACTATAGGGCGCTTCTACGCGTATATCCCTGGCAACATTCGATGCGCGTGCTGTCGGACCGACACATCCCATCACTTCGGCCTGAGATCGTGTCATGACACCAATAGCACGTGTACGCTGCAAGAAGGATGCGTCATTCGAAACCACATCTAAGTAATGATGGGTTCGTTCCTCGAGGAAATCAATCCCTTTGAGAATCGCATCTTTTTGCTCGCTATCAACGTCAATTTTAACGCCGCCGAGGAGATTGACCGAATAATTAACTCGATTTCCAGTCAATCCTTCAAGCAGGTCCATGACGGTTTCGCGGTCTCGCCAGGTATACATGAAGAGTGTGTCGTAACCAGCCTCGTGAGCTGCAACGCCCACCCAAAGAAGGTGGCTATGAACACGTTCCAGTTCGGCGACGAGCACACGGATCGCTTGAGCCCTGGGCGGCGCTTCTACTTCCGCCAATCGCTCCACGCCCAACGCATAGGCTGTGGCATGGATATGGGAACAGATACCACAGATCCGCTCGACCAGGTACATGTTTTGCACCCAATTGCGTCCTTCTGTACCTTTTTCAATCCCTCTGTGCGCGTAGCCCAGACGGACGACGGCATCCGTAATAATCTCACCATCCACAGTGATGCTGAAGTTTCCTGGTTCTTTCAGTGCTGGATGCTGCGGTCCAATAGGAATGGTAAAGCGCTCAATTTTTTGATCAGTCTCCATGCACGGTCTCCTTGTTCAACCTTTTGAGAATTTCTTCCACACTGACATCTTTACGCAAAGGGTAAAAATCATTTGGCCATTCGTCCGGTAAGTACAGGCGATCCGGGTTGCGAATACCTTTGAAAGTCACACCGAACATTTCGCTTACTTCACGCTCGAATGCCTCCGAACTGGGGATAATCTCTGCCAGGCTAGGGACAACCGCGGCATCGCGTGGGACACGTACCCTTAGTGTGATCACAGCAGCTGCAGTACAGAAGTGGTAAAGCAATTCGAGTTGACCTACTTCCGATCCAAGATCGAGACAGGTAATTGTGGCCAGGTAGCCTAAACGCTGCACGCGTAAACCAACTACCATGGGGATCAGGTCTTCCAGTTTCTTTGGATAAACGTCGAGCCGATTTGGTTCAGGTCGTTGGGCTTCTGCAGACCAAAGCCAGTTGGCCAGAAGTTCCTGGGCAATATTCAGTGCTTCTTCTGTTCTATTCATGGGTGATTCATCCCTCCACCTCAGCAATCACGATGGGTTCTTTACCATTCGCTGGTGCGGGTTTTAAACTTGAAAGTAATTTCACCACGCCATCGATGATCGCTTCCGGACGAGGCGGACAGCCAGGGATGTAAGCATTAACTGGAATGACTTTATCGATCCCTTCCAAGACATTATAACAGCCTTGGAATGCCCCACCGGATATGGCACACGTGCCGATGGCGACCACGAATTTTGGTTCTGGCATCTGTTCGTAAATCCGTCGTAACCTGTCTGCCTGTTGTCTTGTTACCGCACCTGTGCAAAGTAGAACATCCGCATGTCGGGGGCTTCCTTTCAGTTTGATACCGAACCGTTCCAAATCAAACCTCGGGGTCAGGGCAGCCAGGATTTCAATATCACAACCATTACACGAACCACTATTAAAATGTAAAACCCAGGGTGAATTGATCCGCGCCCAGGTTTTGATTTTTTCCACAGCACCTTGAAACATATTTCCGCCAGATGTCATCTTTATACTCCTCTAGGTCGGATTTCAACCCAACAATAATGCTACCAGAACGATGAGTAAACCGACAAGGTATATCCCGGGCACCCCGGCAAAGCCACTCGTGCCTAAAACGAGGACGCCCAAGTGTAGAATGGCAAAAAAGAGCGCCACCACAAAGAAGGGGCGGTAGCCAGGCACAGCTGGAGTTGTCGGGGGCGCTTCACCACTTGCATAGGTGCTTGTCTTCAGTGCGGTGGTTTTTGTAGGCCCAGCCAAAAATCTACCCACCATATTGAGGATTCCCACCAGGACGAGATAGGCAAGAAAAGCAATGGGTGGACTGAGAATAATATTGTTCATAATGACCTCTTCTATTCCCAATTAGGGTAGAACTATCCTTTCCTTGTTTCCAACTATCCTCTTACTGGCCAATGATTGCGGACAAGACCGATCCTGCGGGTGCTGTCAGCCAGGTCATCAGATCCGGCCAGAAACCGATAATCAATATTGCCAACGCCATAATCACCAATGGGATGTTCATGATGAGGGGGAGCGGTTTTCCGCGTTCAACTGTTTGGGATGGCGCCAGTCGATACATGGCATTTACAAGAGGCGCATAATATGCCAATGATAAGACGCTATTGAAGGCGGCGAACCCTACCAGGATTTCAACCAAAAGATTATTTGTCCTGAATCCGGCGACGAAGATCTGCCATTTGGACATGAAGCCTGCCAGCGGTGGGAGACCGCCCAAACTCAAGAGTGCGATACTAAATGTGATCGCGAGAATCGGGTAGCGACGAGCAGCGCCAGAAAGATCCTCCACCAATAATGGATTATGGTCACCTACGGAAATATGCAGTGTATAGAGCAGTGAACCAGCTGCAAGAAAGGCCAATCCCTTCATCAGCCCATGATTAAACAAATGGAACAGACCGCCCTGAGCGCCTCCCGCTTCACCGACGTAGAATGTGACTCCCAATCCAACGAGCATATACCCCACATGAGCGAGGCTGGAGTAGGCCAGTAGGCGCTTGACCTGTTTTTGTCTGAGTGCGATGAGATTGCCAACAAGCATATTCAACGCACCGAAGCCCATCAAGATTGGTCCCCAAAGGGGGGTAATGGCGGCAAGTGCCAAAAGCGAACGGAGCATAGCCACCAGCCCGGCTTCAATGACTACTCCTGAAAGCATTGCGCTGATTCCACTTGGTGCTTGAGAGTGTGCATCCGGAAGCCAGGTATGCATTGGAACCAGGGCAGTTTTGACGCCGAATCCGATAACGAAGAGCGCTCCCGCAGCGATCAGGATGGGGGAAGAAATAGCGCCGTTTCGTATCTCAGCTAGGTCGACTGTCCCTGTCGTGGAGAGCACAAGGCCGATGCCGATCAGAACCAGGACTGAACCAGAAGCGCTTTGGACAAGATATTTGACACCCGCTTCAAGCGAAGCGGGTTGGTCCCGATAAAAAGCAACGAGCAAGTAGGAAGAGACTGCCATGGCTTCGAACCAGATCCATAAATTGAAAAGGTCACTGGCGCAACCAAGACCGATTATCACCGCAACCATGGCGATGAGCATGGAATAGAATTTTTCCTGTCCTGCATCCCCGGACATGTAGGGTCCAGAATAGAGGGCGACAAAGGTTCCCAGGCCAAGCGCCACGGCCGCAAGCAACAACCCCAGGCCATCCAGGTGAAGGGAGACTACACCATAGGTGAATTCCATGGGGCCGGAGGCGCTAAATTCGCGTACCGTGAGGACAAACGGCACCCAGGAAGCCAGGAAGGAGAGGAATCCAATCCAATGGGATACGCTTCCTCTTCCTAATCGATTCCCGAGTTGACCAAGTAAATAAACCAGGGGAGATGCAACCAGGGGCACAACAATTAACCAGATGAATATAGGTGTGTTCATTTCAAGCCCCCCATGCCAGGATTGCGAAAAGAACGATGAGCCCCCCTACGATCCCGACAATATTCCAGCTCAATTGGCCAGTTTGTGTGGTTTGAAAAGCAGCAGCGACTTTTTTTGTGGCGAGAATGACTTGTGTGTTCATCCAATCGAATCCCAGTCCGTTTTGAGCGAATTTAGCCAAAGGAGTGAGCGCACGGGTGAAGCCTTGCAATGGTTTCCGCAAGAACCAAAGGGCGATGCCGATGGCGATGATCAGCAAGGCGACCCAGGTTGTGGGCGCACGGACAATCTCGCTTACCATCGCGGCGATGTCCAGAGTGTGAATTTCATGGAAGGGAAGGGTCTTGTGGAGCATCTGGCTGAAGGGACCGACTAAGAGCCAGGAGGTCAATGTTCCAAAGGCCAAGGCTCCGAGAGAAACACTCATTGCCAATGGCGCATCATGTGCTGGTCTCACTTCTCCGGGTTTGCCATAAAATACTAGCGTGATCATGCGGGCGGTGTATAGCGCTGTGATGCCCGCGCCAACCGCCATACACCAATATGCCCATATGGGTCCGTCGGCAAAACCGCCTTCAAGCACGAGTTCCTTACTGAAAAAACCGTTTGCAATCGGAAGCCCGGCCAATCCCAGGGATCCGATGATAAATACGGTGCGGACGAAGGGCATTTCTTTCGTCAGACCACCCATACGATGCATATCTCGCGTTCCCAGGCCATGGATTACAGCTCCTGCGCCGAGAAAGAGTAGCGCTTTAAAGAGCGAGTGACTCAGGAGGTGGAACTGACTGGCGAGAATAGCTCCGGTGCCAACAGAATAAACCATATATCCCAATTGACTCACGGTCGAGTAAGCCA
The DNA here is from genome assembly GCA_964353875.1 of uncultured Anaerolineaceae bacterium. Classification (GTDB taxonomy): domain Bacteria; phylum Chloroflexota; class Anaerolineae; order Anaerolineales; family E44-bin32; genus MGNI01. The sequence continues at coordinate 15,163 of CAYGXU010000043.1, forward strand.
AAACACGTTTTAAGTCGTTAGCAACGACGGCCATGATCGCAGCCAGTAGCGCAGAGAGCATGCCAACAACGATAACGGATGTGGACCATCCAGGAACGCTTTTAAAAGCGGGATAGAAACGAGCCAGTAGGTAAACACCCGCATTCACCATGGTTGCAGCATGGATGAGTGCGGTCACGGGAGTAGGGGCTTCCATCGCATCTGGAAGCCAAGTATGAAGTGGTACCTGGGCGGATTTGGCAATTGCGGCTGCTAGAAAACCAAAGGCGATTGCGCCAAGGATGCCCGCCGGTAAGGTGTCAGCTTCAGCCAGGAGGGTGCTGATTTGATAACTTCCGAGATAAGCGTATACGATCAGCGCCCCGGCAAGCAAACCGATACCGCCCAGTTGAGTAACGATTAATGCCTTAATCCCGCCAGCAACAGCTTTTGGATCGTCATTGTGAAAGGAGATCAACGCATAGGAGCAGAATGCTGTGATCTCCCAGAATAAGAACATGAGTAAGAGGCTACCCGAGAGAACCAGACCGGCCATCGCCCCAATGAATAGCAGCACAATGGAATAATAGCGGCCTAGTTGTTCTTCTTTATGCATGTAATTGATCGAGAAGACGACAGCCAGACTACCAACAACAGCGGCAATTGCTGCCAGGAAGACGCCTAATCCATCAGGAATAAATGTGAATTCGCCAAAGGTTGTGCCCATGGGAATCCGAATGGCGATGGTATCACTATGGTAAAAGAGCAAGGCGATCGAGGCTGCTCCTGTGGCCAATGAGAAGCCGGAAGCCAGGCCATGCTGGGTTCTTGGATGCCTATCTCCTACAAGCCAAACAAACAATCCGCCCAGCCATGGTAAGAAGATTGTGATTAAGATCAAATAGGTTGTCATGCTTTATCCTTGTAGTTTCGAGAGTTGCTTGACATCCAGTGTGCCCACCCGTCGTCTGATTTGGATGGCAAAAGCCATACCAATAACAGCCACGACGGTATCCGCAACGATCACGGTCAGGGTGAAACTCTGTCCAAGATTGATCTGGTCGCTGATGCTGCCGGCGGTGATGAGAGCAAGCAATGCAGCTTTTCCAAGAATCTGCAGGGCAACCACCACCTTAATGAGATTCCGTGAGATCAGCAAGCCATAGAAACCAACTGCGAGTAAGGCGACGACACCTACAATTCCTACGTTAATGGATGATAGATTCATAGTGCTTCCTTTTTGGGTTATTTCCGAGTTCTTCCATAATGGCTATTTTAAGAAATCCTTCATTAACCGTCGTTTTTGAATAAGTATTTACTTGGAATCTTTGGAACTATCTTCGCGATCGATTGGTAATACTGTACGCTCGGCACGGCTAATGCTCTGACGTTCCAATGATCTTAGTTCCTTTTCTCGGATTGCTACAAATTCATCGGCCATCGCTTCATCAAGAGGTGGTTTTGTTTCAGCTAACAGCCCCAATAGACCGAGCACACCGGCAAAGATGAGGACAACTTGGACGATCACATCTAGGCCTCTTTGTTCCCATAGAATGATGGATAGGCTCGATTCAGACATGGGCATATCAATCTTGCTCTGAGGGAGTGCAAACCAGGCCAGGAGAAGGAAGGAAACAATTACAAGAAGCCATGCCAATGGTTTTGGCAAGAGTGATTTAGCGTCCATCAGCTCTTCGCCAGCAACACTTATAGCGAAGATGAATAACACGGTAACCAAGCCTGCTCCGACGCTCAGTTCAATAACTGCGATTAATGGAGCATCGAATAGGTAGAAGACGATTGCAAGTAAAGCACTAACACCTGCCAGCCATACGGCGGAATAAATCAATCTTTTCGATCGAATAGCCATGACTGCGCAATAGATCGCAGCCGCGATAAGGAGAATATGAGGCCATGAAGCCCCTTGGAGTAATTGGCTCACAGGCAGAACCCCTTTCACTAAAAATTGATGTGGCAAGCGCAGCAGCCGGACAAATTATACGCCGGCTGCTGCACTTTTATAAGAGCTCGTGACCGACGGAAGTGCACCTTGCGGTGATCGGTCGATCCGAAGTAGATTTTTTCTTCCATTTGTCGGCAAATGAGCTGAATAATGCTGCACTCAGCATCACCTTTTCCAATCTTCCGTAGACAATCCCCAAAATGAAAGAGGCGCGACAAAAGGTTTGCACTTTTTACCTACGTAGGTAGTGTAAGTGAAAAAAGTAACAAATAAGGTGACTGGCCGGTAACAGGATCGTAACAAAATTGATGGGGAAGGAGGGAAAGGGGATAACTCTGACCAAAGAGAATCGTTCTGAAGAGCTGCGATCTGTGAGGATTATGATGCTTCAAATAAGTAGCCAACACCGGCAATTGTTTTAATATGTACAGGTTCCGCCGAGTCGAATTCGATCTTTCGGCGCAGACGGTAGATTAGTTGCTTTAACATGGCGCGATCCCCGCCTGCGGGTCCCCAGACAGAATCAATGAGCGAATCGGCAAGGAGAACTTGACCAGCATTTAACATGAGCACTTCCAACAAACGACATTCCAGACGTGTTAGTTTTGCGATTGTTTCCCCTAAGCGATACACCTCTCCGCGATTCGGGTCGAAACTCAAATCGCCGGCTGAGAATTGGGCGTGAGTGGACGAGGCCGTTTTTGACCGACGAAGCACGGCTTCTACTCGTGCAACAAGCTGCCGTGGACTGAAGGGTTTGACAATGTAGTCATCGGCGCCGAGTTCCAGGCCACGAACAACATCGTCCTCTTCGCCGCGCACGCTGAGAATAATGATGGGTATATCCGATTCAGCACGAATTTTCTGACATACCTGCAACCCATCCATTTTGGGGAGATTAAGGTCAAGGATGATTAAATCAGGCGAATCGGATTTCCAGCGGTCTATGGCGGTTTGACCATCGTGGGCCATAATGACATCATAGCCGGCTCGTCGTATCGTAAATGAGACCACGTCTGCAAGTGCCAAATCATCATCAACAATTAATGCTTTCATTGCCCGCCTCCATCCAGGGGTAGAGTAAACCAGAAGATGGATCCCCCGCCTGGACGATCGTCTACACCAACACTCCCCCCATGTTCTTCCACAATGACCTTAACCACCGATAATCCAAGGCCGATACCAAATTGCGCTCCCTCATGGAGGTCAAGACGTACAAAGCGCCGGAAGATATCCACCCGCTCAGTATTCGGAATACCCGGACCACGATCAGCCACAGCAATGCGCAGGTATTGATCCTTTGATTGTCTGATACTGAGTTCGATCGTTTCCCCGACTGGGCTATATTTACTTGCATTTGAAAATAGATTGACAAGGACTTGCGTTAAACGGGTTGGATCAGCATGGACCTTTGGGAGTTCGGCGGCCTTTTCAATAGAAAGGTGCTGTTGGCGGCGATCGAGGAGTGGTTTCATAACACGAATTACGTTCACGATTACGGTGTTCAAATCGGTTAACCGTCGCCTGATCTGGAACTTTCCGGCTTCAATGCTGATGCTTTCCAGAAGATTATCGATCAGAGTTTGCAGGCCAGAGACGCTCATGTGGGTGGAATGCAACAACTCGCTGATCTCCGCAGTCGAAAGCCCTTCAAGTTCCTCTAAGAGTAACTCAACCGAGGCATTAATTGCGGCCAACGGAGTGCGGAATTCATGAGAGATATTTCCCAGAAAATAGGTGCGCAGGCTGTTTGCAGCTTCTTCTTCGGTGATATCACGCATGACCAAAACCGATTCCATTGCCTCTGGATGCATGGAAGTGAGTTGAGCATGGGTCACTGCCAAAGTGACTACACGTTCGCCATGCGCCAGGACTTCGATCTGGCGTCTAGTTCCATAAGCGGGCATCAAATCCGTGAAATTCCGATGATTATCTGCAAGAAGAAAGACCTGATTAATCGATTTGCCAATCACTTCATAACTTAGACATCCCATGATGCTTTCTGCGCCACGGCTGAAGGAAGTGATACGGGCATCTTCATCGATGGTCACGATCCCTTCATGGATGGATTGTATGATGGCCTCCGACCATGATTTTGCTTGGGATAGGTCAGCTAACATTTGACGAGCCTTGATACGACTCGCTTCGAGAGCCTGTGCCAGCGCGGCGATTTCAATTGGTCCCTTAAGAGTTGGGAACGGCGTCTCCACGTCTCCCTGGCTGAAAGTTGTAGCCGCTCGTGTAAGTTGAAGGAGTGATTGGGTCAGTCGTCTGGTAAATAGAATCCCTAAAGCCGAACCAACAAGGATAATGATGGTCATACCCCCAATCATGGACAGAAGGGCTTTTCGTTCGGCAGGAAGGAGGCTATCAGCAGGCAGGGAGACTTCAACAAGGGCTACTCTCGTCTGTTGATGATCGTTTATTGGGAAGAAAGCAGAGTAATAACGGACTCCTTCAGCCTCCAGCAATCTTTTTTCGATTTGATCGGAAAACATCGTATGATTCAGTAGCTTGGGGTCAATTGAGGTTTTCATCCCTCCATGGCTGGATGCAACCTGTGTTCCATTGACGACGATACTGTGCTCAAAACCTGTTGTTTCGTATAAGGCACGACAGAACTCGTCGTTCAGCAACTTGCCCAGAATGACATAGCCAAGTATTCCGTCTGATGGATCTTTCCATATAGGTTGTACAGAAAGAAGAGCCACGATGGGCGGATTTCCTGGGATTTGTTGATAAGTTATCCCCTGGGTAATGGGCGAGGTAAACTGATTGATTGAAGAATTACCCGAAACGAGAATCTGACCCCCATCATCCAAAAGGAACAACAAATCCAGGTTGAGGCTGGATTGATAAGTTTGAATATAACTCCCGAGTCCCTGCCCGTTTTCATCATGAAGATATTCTTTCAGGGTTGGCTGTTCAGCAGTGAGCAGAGCCAGATTGCTTAGTTGATCCTCCTGAGTTAATAGCATTGATCGGGTGATGCGAGCGCCATTGGTGACCTGATCCCATGTCTGTGATTGCAATGCATTGCGCAAAAAGAGAAAAGCAGGGATGCCAAAAGCAATCGTGGTGATGAAAACGACGCTAGAAAAAGCCAAGATCGATCTTGATCGGAGACTGCCACCAAGGATTGGCATCGATAGGATCATCTTTCTCTATTCAAGGATGGTCTAAAGGCTTGTAAGAGGATTCTTCTCATCACACATTCCCTATCTCAGGGCAGAGAGAGATATTCCTGAATGGGATGATATCACATTGGGTGGGAAGAATGCAGAACGAACCTCCTCAAACAGAAGAGATTTCCTCCATATTTTTTGATATCAGATGGAACCCACCCAAGAACAGAACGGATAGGTGAATTCCACCCGAGGGTGCATCGATTGTCGCCCTGGGAAGAGTCAGGATTTTGAGCAGCCCTGCCACTTCAATAAAGCACATTCGAATGGATTGATTCGCGTAAATTATTATGATTTTAATACTATAATGGATAGAAACGAGAATGCGGGAGTCTTATTCAGCTATCGATATCAAAGATATTTTTACGGATATGTTCCCTTGAGCGTAAAACATATTCGAGGGGGGATGAAAGATCATTCGGTAGGGTGGATCTGATAAGTAATAAAGCGATAGGGAGGGAGGTGTTGTAGGGCGACTTTTATCACCCATTAAAGAAAGTGTAAGTTGGAACTATATCGAAGACTTCATTCAATATACTTTTCCATTGCTTTGCTCTGGTTCGATAAATGCCCTTTCATTCAAACATAACCAATAATTGTATATATTGAACTGTCGCCTAATCGATTTTTCCTGATCATCAGAATGAATCGGAAGTCGAGCGGGGGAACCGATTTTGGGGTGTATCTCGTCATAGCGAGAAGGGTACCTTCTCACCCTAACCCGTCAGCTAACCTCGTCGGAAATAGAAGGGACAGGTCTGCCAGAAAAAACGCTGCAGAACTGTCTGTGGCGTTTTTATTGATCAAAGGATGGCGTATGAAAACAATGATAACCAAGGCAAAGTCATTCTCGCTTCTGGCGATCATGGCATTTTATCTGATTGGATGTCGTGGATCAGAGGGGGAACCGATCGGAGGGAAAGCTGGTCGAACAACAATCAGCATCTCAGGCGCCTGGGCGCTCTACCCGATGATGATTCGATGGCAGGAGGAGTTCCAGAAATCAAATCCTGGAATCGACTTCGACATCTCAGCAGGGGGGGCAGGTAAAGGGATGTCAGATGTTCTGGTTGGAGCCGTTGATATCGGTATGGTCTCACGCGATATATACAATGAGGAGATCGAGAAAGGGGCTTTTTGGATCTCGGTAACGCGAGATGCAGTTTTTCTCACTGTAAATGAGAACAATCCTGTTTTGGACGAGTTACGTAAAAGAGGGGTTTCCAGGGATACGCTCATTGGGATCTACATAACCGGCGAAATCGGCACTTGGGGGCAAGTGGTCCATCAGCCGCAGATTCTAGATCCAATCCATGTTTTTACCCGTTCGGATGCGGCGGGAGCGCCGGCGACCTGGGCTGCCTATTTGGGAATGGCGCAGGAGGACTTACGCGGCATCGGAGTGTACGGGGATCCGGGTGTGTTGGATGCAGTGATCAAAGATCCCCTTGGAGTTGGATACAATAATCTTAATTATGCTTATGATGCAAGCACTGGATTGTCTGTGGAAGGAGCCTTTGTTGTGCCTATCGATGTCAACAGCAATGGCCTTGTAGACTCTGAGGAATTTTTCGAGACGAAAGAACAGGCAGTCAGAGCAGTTGCGGAAGGTCGATATCCTTCGCCCCCAGCGCGCGACCTAAATTTGGTGACATTAGGGAAACCATCTGGTCAGGTTAAGTCATTCATCCAATGGATACTCACCGAAGGCCAGGAATACGTAGACGAAGCGGGATATATCCGTTTGTCTGAAAGGCAACTTCAAGAGCAAAGAGATAAGTTGGAGTGAGGGAATGAAATGGGAGTTCAGCCCGAGAGGAAAGGACAACTCCTGCTTCAAAGAACCTATCGGAGAATCCGTCAAAAGATCAGCAGTATATTATTGCCTTCAAGAAAGGTAAGAAATGAGCTTGCCAAGCGCCTGATGGCTGGGCTTAGTTTGCTCCCCGTCTTATTGGTCCCTTTCATCGCTCTCACTTTATTTCATCGGGCATACCCAATTTTTCAGATAAGATCGTTGCAGGATCTGTTATTTTCAGAGGTCTGGCATCCGATGGCAGGGGAATTTGGCTTTTATCCTTTCATTCAGGGGACACTGTGGGCAACAGCCATAGCGATGGTGATCGCTGTGCCTCCCTCCCTACTCACAGCTATTTATTTATCTGAATACGCAATCCCGAGAATTCGAGACATGGCGAAACCGCTGGTTGATTTGCTTGCAGGGGTCCCCTCAGTGGTATATGGCATCTGGGGTGTATTAACGATTGTGCCTTTCATCGGCGGTACAGTTGCTCCATTTCTCAAGCGCTATTTGGGTTTTATTCCATTCTTCAGCTCGGACAATCCAACCGGATTCAGTTTATTTGCCGGCGGTATCGTGCTAGGGATCATGATTTCGCCTGTGGTAATCGCAATGTCAGTGGAAGTCCTTTATGCGGTTCCCCAAGGATTACGAGAAGCCTCATTGTCCCTTGGGGCTACCCGCTGGCATACAGTTAAGCGTGTCGTATTGCGAAGAGCTTTGCCGGGCGTCATGGCTGCGATTGTATTAGGTTTCTCGAGAGCTTTCGGAGAGACGATGGCAGTATTGATGGTGGTGGGAAATATCCCTCAGGTGCCGCATTCGATTCTAGATGCCGGTTATCCCCTAACTGCATTGATTGCCAATAATTATGGTGAGATGATGTCCATTCCTTTATACGACTCTGCATTGCTGGCTGCAGCATTCTTTCTCTTGCTGATTGTGTTTTTATTCAACCTTTTCTCACGCCTCGTGCTCCTTCAACTACGCAGGCATGAATAGGAGTGGTTTAGTTTGAATAAAAGGAAGATCGAGGAGTTTATCTGCAAGATCCTGATGATTGGATCGGCATTGACAATACTGGGTAGCCTTTTCTTTATCCTGGCCACCATTCTATGGCGCGGGTTAGCGGCGATGAATCTCGCCATGCTGACTCAAATCCCCACCGGAGGGTATTATTTGGGCAAGGAAGGTGGCATCCTGAATGCCATCCTTGGCTCCCTATGCCTGGCAGGTGGAGGGACTCTGCTCGCTTTTGTCATCGGCCTGCCGATTGCACTTTATCTCAATCTCTACGCTTCACGTACTCGGCACGCGACGGTAATCCGCCTGTCTCTGGATGTTCTCTGGGGGATTCCAAGCATCATCTACGGTGTCTGTGGTTTTATTTTTATGCTCTGGTTGGGAGTCCGAGCATCGTTGTTGGGAGGCATGATTGCGCTTGCTCTCCTGGAAATGCCCATTATGGTCAGGGGAATGGATGAGACGATTGCCATGGTTCCACTGGCGCTGAAAGAATCCTCGTTCGCTCTGGGGGCGACCCAATTAGAAACTGGTTTACGGATCGTTGTTCGACAGGCAATGCCCGGATTGATCACCGCGGTGCTTTTAGCGTTTGGTCGAGGGATAGGGGACGCAGCTTCGGTGCTATTCACGGCTGGCTATACCGATCGATTGCCAAGCTCTTTGTTAAGCCCGGTCGCCTCTTTACCGCTGGCGGTATTCTTTCAATTAGGAACTCCATTTCCGAAGGTTCAGGAACGCGCTTATGCTGCAGCTTTAATCCTCATGGTCATTGTCCTTACAATAAGTGGCCTTGCCCGTTACCTGACAAAACGCTCAACGAGGCATCTGATTCGATAAGAGGTAATCGTATGCAGGAAATGCGAATGCAAGTAAAGCAATTGAATGTATGGTACGGTTCGCATCAAGCGCTGAAAAATATTATTGCGGATATTCCAAGCTCCGGAATCACAGCGATCATTGGACCTTCTGGTTGCGGCAAGTCAACATTGTTAAAAAGTCTCAATCGTTTATTGGAAGAGACCGAACAAGTAAAAATCAAGGGAGAAGTCATGCTTGACGGCGTCGATATTTATCGACCCGGTATTGATGTCACAGGAATACGGACGCGGATAGGATACCTTGCGCCAAAACCATTCCCACTGCCTATGTCGATTTACGACAACGTCGCCTATGGTCCTAGAATCCATTATCGGTTAGGAAAGCGGAAGCTTGATGAATTGGTGGAGCATCATCTCATCCAGGCGGGTCTGTGGGATGAAGTACAAGAACGCTTGAAAGCTCCAGCGACTCGCCTATCCACTGGGCAGCAGCAGCGCCTTTGTTTAGCACGTGCCTTGGCGATAGAACCGGAAATCATCCTCTGTGACGAACCTACCTCAGCTCTCGATCCCATTTCAGCTCAGCGAATTGAGAAACAACTCATCAAATTAAAAGGTCAAATGACGATGGTAATCGTGACCCATTTGCTGAGGCAGGCCCGACGTCTGGCAGATCATGTCCTTTTTTTGTGGATGGGGGAACTGGCGGAAAGCGGGGCTGCCAATCGTTTCTTCAATCGCCCTGAGGATGAACGTACAAAGGCGTATCTTGCGGGTGATATTGGATAGAATTATTCGAAATTAACCTGAATCATGGATGGGGAGGAGGAAATCACGGTTTTGCATGTCATGTCACAGATCAGCGCCGGACCCGGGGTAGAAGGAAAACATCTCCAGGCGGACGCGGAGGTATTGATCCGTGAACGTTCTCCTGAGGATTGGGTATTTGAACATGATATTGAAATCCTGGATCAACCCATGATCCCGCCTCATCCGAATGTAGGGCATGGTTTTGTTGTGGATGAGATTTTGCAGGAAGCCCGCGAAGGGGATTATGATTTGGTAATTATCGGTGCACATATAAAAGAAGGATGGAGAGGGGTGCTGCTCGATGATATTGCGCATAAGATACTGAAGTGGATTGACCGGTCCATTCCGGGTGTGCATTGAG
>CAYGXU010000044.1:0-19137 GCA_964353875.1 uncultured Anaerolineaceae bacterium
ACCGGGTGACTCTGGGCAGCAAGAATTAAATCGAGATCGATCAACATTATTCCTTAAATGCATTGAGTGGTATGCGCAGGTAATATCAATAATGCATCTGCGATGACAAACACCAGAAGAAAACCACCGAAGAACGCTAGGCGTTGCCCGTTTGTTAACCATCGGACTTTTCTGGGCAACTTCTCTGTGAGCGGTTCAATCGCTCTCCAAGGGTCGACAATCAAGAGGTTACTCGCAACAACAATGAAGGCGATTAGACAAAAGACGTTTTATTGAAACCCAACTGAGAAAACAGTGTGCTAAATGATGCAAAGACATAGTAGCGCAGCACTATTGAGAGGGCTGCAATACGCATCCAGAATCGAAGGTGGATGGACTCCTCTCCTTAGCAATCAATTAACGCCAGTTTTTCTGCTTTCTATTTGCTAAATCCTTCCCACTGGCAATGAGAATAATCGGGCTGTTACCTACTTCAAAATGATCTGATCTCTAGCTTGAAGACCCTTTCGCAATTCCGATATTTACGCTACATATATTACAGACACAGCGGCACAAAACCTGCAACTAAGTAACCTTGAATTCAGTTGCGGAGACTGGTGACATTTGTTTTATGTGGATCGGGCGATCATAAGATAAAACCATGCACTGACTTAATGAAGAGAATGGATGTATGCGATCAAGATCACTCTCTGGCAATAAATAGAAGGTAACCCAATGAGCTTTTCAACCCGGCCTCAAAAAAGATTGGCATTTTCCCCTCAGGTGATCTTCCTATTCGTTGTTTCATTTTCGATCTATGGGTTTTCATGGATCAACCTGGCTTCACTCCCGACCCAGGCGATTTATAGTGCGAGCATTACAGGAAGGGTATCTGATAAGAACAATTCTCTCCCGATTTCAAACGCCCGGATTGAGGTTCCGGACTTGGATCTGATCACGTTCAGTGACAGTCAAGGACGGTTTTCCTTTATAAAAATTCCCATCCCTGAAGGTCTATTTCGAACAAGCGTGAAGATACAAGCAGAAGGATTTGGGAATTGGACTGTCGTGGATGTCCGCTTGTTCGACAAGGATACCCTCATCCTTGATGCCCAGCTCGAAGCTGATCCTGTGACGATCGTCATCCCCGAAATCAGTCGAGAGGAGCGCTATGGTCCCGAATATCTCAACCTCCTCACCAGCCTGGGAGGATTTGGCTCTGAAGGGACCATGCCATCTCTCCCGGATACCATCCGAGTCCGTGTTACGGGCCAAGTCGCGCGTTGTAACCAGGACCTCCCCTATACCGTTGAGGTTGTGGATTTCAAACAGTATGTTAAAAACGTGCTTCCTAATGAATGGTATGCAAGTTGGCCGCGCGAGTCGTTACGTGCAGGGGCAATGGCAGCCAAAATGTATGCCTGGCAGATCGTCGCCAATGGCGGTCGATATGATGATGCCGATGTGTACGATAGTGTTTGTGATCAGGTTTACATCGCAGGCGTAGAATATGCCAGTACAAATAACGCCGTGGACTTCACTTGGGATTGGCGGCTGACTCATGCAGATGGCAGCCTATTTCGAACGCACTATCTTGATTGGTACTGGCGTTGCCAGGATTATGGCTGGCAGGGTTTCTGTATCGGACAATGGGATACCCAATACCATGCCCTCGGCAATAATGGATATGATCTGTTGGCTTGGGATGAGATGCTCTTCCGTTATTACTGGAATAGCGCTCTCTCTTACATCCCGTCTCTTCCGCCTTCAAAATTCATGCTGCATTTCTACGGCAACGGTTGGGGAGATTTTGACCGGGTGAAAATCCGCCTGGATAATGTTAAGACAGGGGGTCTGCCAGTGGACATCGGTGCCACTGACTTCACCATCGAATGGTGGATGAAGGCGAACTTAGATGAAAATCCCAGTCCTACATGCTCCCCAGGTGACGATCATTGGAAGGATGGCAGGATCCTTTTCGATCGTGATCTTTTCGAAGATGGCGACTATGGGGATTACGGCATCTCCCTCACTCAGGGTACGATCGCTTTTGGTGTGAAAAATGGTACGGCGGGTGTCACACTTTGCGGGACGATTCCCGTTGCAGATCGAGAATGGCACCACATCGCAGTCACACGACAGCAAAGCAATGGCCTGCTACAAATTTTCGTCGATGGAAATCTAGATCAAGAACTTATTGGTGCCCCGGGCGACATCAGTTATCGTGATGGTCGAGAAACTGATTCCCCTGACCAAGAGCCCTATCTCATCCTCGGCGCTCGTAAATCCGATCAAGGCCTTGCTTTCCGAGGTTGGTTGGACGAGATAAGAATATCCAAAATCATTCGATACACCTCCCCCTTTGATCTGCCACAAGCACCTTTCATCAGTGATGAAAATACGGTTGGGCTTTATCACTTCGACGAAGGTTATGGCAATCGCATCGGGGACTCATCCCTTGCTCAAGGGGGACCAAGTGATGGTATACGAAATTATGGAGGGGATCCTTACAATGGTCCGGAATGGGAAGTTTCTTCCCTCTTTATACGTCCGCATATAGTATTCTTGCCCTTAATCATGCGCTGATAGAAATGTGGTATCCAACAGACTTCCAGGTTTTAGCGATGGATGAAGATTTATGACACGATTAAATTCTGACACGATCAATCTGCGCTCTCTCGCACTTTCTTGCAGTCTCATCATGCTGCTCTGTTTGATGTTATTCCTGTTCAGCCCGCCATTTGACACAGGTCGAGCCTCCGATGCTTCTCAGGGCGAAATGGTAGAACCCTTGCTCTCAGATGGTCAATTTGTCTGGGGACCAAACGTGAGAGATTTCAGTGTTGTTGAATTCCTTCAAAATCGAACCTCGCCCTTACTCCCCTATGCAGAGGTGATTGAGACTTGGGCTGCGTATGCCAGTGTCAACCCTAAGATCTTGCTAGCTGTCTTAGAAATCCGCCATGGATGGATAACCTATCTTCCCATGGATATCGACCCACAATATGTTCGCGATGAAATCCAAAAGACAACTTTAGACCTTGCTGTTGCGTTCTATGAACATCTTTACACTTGGGGTGCTAGAAAATCATCCGATTCATCCGTGCAACCTAAAAGCCCCGCCCTTTCCTTCCCGGACGGAAGTTCGGTGCAATTGAATGATCAGCTATCATCAGGGACTTATGCCATCGCGTCCATTCTGGCAGGAGGGACAAGCCCTGAATTATGGGCAAAATCGCTCTCAACCAAAAGCAATGATGGTTTTCCAGCAACATTTTCCGATTTGTTCCCGGACACCAACGCCCTCGATACCTCGAATAATATTCAGCCTACACAGTTGCCGCCGGACGACTTTTTCCAACTGCCCTTCCCCCTTGGTGGTAAATGGACTTTTAATGGACCTCACAGTTGGTGCGGCGGAGATCATTGCTACGGAGAGTTGCCGGATCGCTCTTCAATAGACTTTTCCACGGTATGGGCAAAGGGATCCGACTTACCAGATCACTATACGGTCGCCTCAAAAGAGGGTTTGGGTTATGTCTACAAGCCAAATCCTCGCTACAGCCCTTTGCCATGTTGGATCGAAATCGATCACCAGATCAGCCCGACAGAAGTGTGGACCACCAGCTACTATCACCTGAGAAAATTGGGTGACCCTGGAGATGCGGGTTGGATTTCCCGCAATGAGAGCCTGGGCATCATTGGTGAGGAAATCTGCAATGGGGGCTTCGCAAACGGCGCCCATGTACACTTCACGCTCAGATATAACGGAAGCCTCTTCGATTTGGACGGTGTAAAATTATCCGGTTGGAATGTCCATTCCGGCGTCAAACCGTATACCAGCGGCTACATCGAACGTGATGGCGTAAGGCTTTACCCTTACTCCTCCCTGATCAATGATTACCATGAATATTTTGGGCATGGGCTCGATTTTGCCCTGCATTTCCATGGGAATGCCGAATCTAATCTCGATCTGATCAAAATCCGGGTTGACAAACCCCAGAATACACAACCCGGCCCTCCCGCAGATGTTGGCTACCACGATTTCACCGTTGAGTGGTGGATGAAGGCCGATCCCAGTTCGAACACCGCGCCGGATATTGCCTGTGGAGCCAATGATGATTGGAAGCAAGGCAATATCCTCTTTGACCGAAGTCATTCGACGCCCGGAAGTGAGTGGGGCGCCTCCCTCGTCGGCGGGCGTATCGCCTTTGGTGTAAATGGAGATGGCGCCGGTAAGATCACCCTTTGCAGCACTTCAAATGTCCTAGATGGGGAGTGGCATCACATTGTCATCATGAGAAACCGTTGGGACGGGAAATACCCTGATGGCCAATTATGGCTCTTTGTGGATGGGGTACTTGAAGGCAAGGCAGTCGGTCCTACCGGGGATGTTAGCTACCCGGACACGGCAGCGATTGGCAACTTCTGTGGCCCGACCTCAAGCGAGCCTTGTGCAGACACCGATCCTTTCCTTTTCATTGGATCAGGCAAAGGTCAATCTGATCTCGGTTATAGTGGGTTGCTCGACGAACTGCGTTTCTCCTGGTGGCTGAGATATTCCGATGATTTCGTCCCTCAATTCGTTATCCATGAACAGGATTCGCATACGGTTGCCCTTCTCAGATTTAATGAGGGACAAGGAGATGTGCTCTACGATACTGCTGGTTTTAATAGCGGAACGAGTAACGCCTTACGTTATTTCGGTGGAACGCCCGCGGGTCCTGAATGGGTCATCTCGCCCCTCGGAAATCACCAGCGGCTCTTCATTCCTCAAATCATGCGCTGATTATGCATTGGTTGCCTCGCCTCTCATCATGCCCATATCTGGGGATCAGGGGGGATACCCACGCATGAAAAGAATGGTCTAAATAAACCGAGCCCTTTACGTCTAATTATTTCGTAATACAAAAACAGGAGTGGTTCTATCTCCCAATGAATTCCCTCTCTTTGCTGGAAGCAGTGTATACTGAGGAAAACGAGGAGTTCTCCCAGCAGCGTATTATGAGAGTCATCATCCAAATCCCCTGTTATAACGAAGCAGAAACCTTGCCTGCAACACTTCAATCTCTGCCCAAAACGGTCCCGGGGGTTGATCAAATCGAGGTCCTGGTCGTAAATGACGGCAGTACCGATGCAACCGCTAAGGTTGCTGAAGCCTGTGGTGTGGATCACATCATCCAACTTCCTCGCCATGTTGGGCTGGCAGGCGCTTTCGTGAGTGGACTAGAGGCTTGCCTTGCTCGTGGGGCGGATATCATCGTCAATACCGATGCCGATAATCAATATCGCGGCGAAGATCTCCCTCGCCTGCTTGAGCCTATTTTGTCTGGCCGAGCGGATATCGTTGTAGGCGATCGAAATGTAGCTTCCGTCCCCGCTTTTTCTCCGATGAAACGACTCCTACAACGCTTCGGGAATCGTGTATTGCAATGGGCCACCGGGACGCACACTCCCGATGCAACCAGCGGATTTCGCGCCATCTCACGCGAAGCCGCCTTGCGTACCATCGTCTTGAGTGAATATTCCTACACTCTCGAAACCCTCATCCAGGCCAGCGCACGCAAGTTGGCTGTGAAATTTGTCCCCGTGCAGACCAATCCGCAAACCCGGCCGTCGCGCTTATTCCACACCCTTTCCCAGTATCTAACCCAGTCGACATCCACCATCCTGCGCGCCTATACCATGTATCGACCTTTACGTGTATTCACGATCTTAGGAAGCCTATTGATATTGGGCGGATCTGTATTGGGTGTTCGTTACCTCACCTTCTATCTCCTCGGCCAAGGAGCAGGTCATATCCAATCCGTCATCTTGGCGGCAGTGCTCTGGATTGTAGGGTTCCAAGTTTTGTTGATCGGGCTCTTGGCTGACTTAATCGGCTTCAATCGGAAAATATTAGAGGAAATCTTATATCGACTCCGCCGTATCGAGTTACCTGAAGAGAGTGAACCAAGGGAGCATCAACCACCGAAATCATAGCCCCTCGATTCCATCGATATGTAAATGCATGCGCTTTGCTACCTCGAGTATTTAGGCTTCTTTCCACCCCTTCAAAAGGGAATACTGAGCAGGGGCACTTTCGCAAACCCTAAATTCATGAAAAAATACCACCAACAAATCGCATCTTAAATGCGTAGTCATTGAGAGGCGCTAAAGGGGTGATAGTAAACCAATTGAGTCTGTCTATGCATACGCTCTTTATATGCGATCATCTGTTGGGATTTGCTATGGCAAGAATTCAGACTTTGACCCTCCTGATAATTAGTCTAATATTGGCCGTCTCTGCCATCACCACCGCCAACCCTCCTCCTGGATCGTTGCCTATTGACCATCCTGATATTAATTTGCATTCATTGGTTACTGCTTTCCCGAAATTAGATGATAAAGGGAGCGATCATCTCAAGCTGGTCGATGTTCTGGGGGTTCAGATCATTTCTACTGAAGCCTTTATCAAGGGAGGCGCGCAAGTTCAGGAAGCCGGAGCTCGCTTTGTTCATTTAGGAATCGAGTGGCGTTGGTTGTCCGATAACAAGAAACGGATCACTCCTGATCGATATGATTGGACTTCCTTTGACACCGCCCTCACCAAGGCAGCTACTCTCGGTTTTCAGGTCATTATCACCCTCGGAGGGAATCCATATTGGGCAGCCGACTTCAATCGCGGACCGATCAACAAAGTTCCGATAGAAGAATTCATCGATTATGTTACGGCGGTTGTTACACGTTACAGTCAACAACCCTATAACGTTGAGTATTGGGCCTTCTACAACGAACCGGATATCGTCAGTTTCGATGTAGGAGCTGAACATCGAGAAGCCTTCGGTGACCATCCTCAGGAATACGTAAATACACTTCAAGTGGGATATAAAACTGTTAAAGAGATCAACCCTAATGCAAAGGTTTTATTGGGAGGGATCGCTTATGATTGGTTCACAGACAAGGGTGGAGTATTCAATCCTAATTTCCTGGATGAAATTTTCACATTAGGGGCTGCGAATTACTTCGATTATATGAATTTTCACTACTACCCGGATTTTGATGAGCGTTGGGAAAAGCTCACCGGAAAACCAGGACTAACCGGCAAGATGAGCGAGATCCTCAGGATCATGGCAAACCATGGGGTAGATAGGCCAGTGGTGTGCACAGAATTAGGAGATAGCAGCGGGGGGATTTTCCCTGGCGACGACCGAACGAGAGATACACAAAGCCGAGCTGTGATCCAATACTTCACCCGCGCCATTGCCTCTGGTGTCGTCATCGGGATATGGTACAACATGAATGACTGTGAAGGAGAGGGCGACGGATTTCGGAATCACGGATTGCTCAACACCCGCTATCAGCCAAAACCCTCTCTCACTGCATTTCACAACCTGCGAACACATTTCAATGCTAGCTTCTTCCTGAGAAGCATGGAAGAAACGGAATGGGGAGCGACCTCCATTGAGGGATATGTCTTTCGAAATCAATATGGCTGGAAGGATACAGCGATTTTATGGGCTGCGGATGGAAACAATCAGACGATCACCCTCCCGCCCAACACGATGGCAGTCGAGGATCAATATGGCCAAATCATGCATTTCGATGAAACACTCCGTATTGGCAAAGATCCTGTATTCGTCTCATATATCGTCCCCGATTCGTTCGTTGAAAGAAAGATGAAGTAAAATCGAGATCATGCCTCACAATTAGGGATCCACCGATGCGGCTAAGGTTGATTTTTATTCTCATATTGGCGTTAGGTATCCGGCTGATCGCCTTCTTCTTCCTCCAGGATTCCCGAGTGCCATGGAGCTATGAATACGAGGAAATTGCTGCCAATCTGATCCAGCATGGCCAATATGCGTTTTCATTCTATGGCCTGACCTCACCCCAGCCCAGCTCATTTCTTCCTCCAACCTACCCGCTTTTGCTTGCCCTTTCCAGAATGCTGTTTAATACCAATGTTAACTTTATCATTTTGCTCCAGATTGCGCTGTCGGTGTTGAGTGTATGGTTCCTTTTCTTGATAACAGAGGAGATGAGGCTCCCGAAATCCGTCGGCCTAATCGCTGCGCTTCTCTTCTCCATCTACCCCCCGATGATCGCTTATTCGGTATCGCTGGGCACGACTACCCTCGAGACTTTTTTTCTACTCTTGGGAAGTTGGCTGACCTATCGAGCAGTGAATAAATCATCGTGGATTTGCGCAGGCCTCTCCGGAATTCTTTATGGGCTGGCTGCCCTGACGCGCTCGCCTTGGCTTCTCGTCATCCCGCTTGCCACATTGTGGATCCTCTTTATGAGCTATCGTCGTCGGAGTGTGCTCATACCCCATGCAGCTGCTCTCATCCTTGCTTCGGCATTGACATTATTACCCTGGGTTGCTTATAACTACCACACTCACGGCAGATTTTTGTTAACCTCAACCAATGGCGGATTGAATCTTTGGATTGGTAATAATCCAAATGCAACCGGGGAGTACATTTTCCCTACAGAGATGGACCGTGACCTCGTCCTGAGTGTTGCAGATTGGCCGGAAGTTGAACGAGATCAATTCTTCTTTACAAACGCCGTAACCTTTATTGAGTCACATCCGACGCAAGCCATCAGCCTGGCGCTCAAGAAAATGCTCTTCTATTTTTTCTTCCGACCCAACATCGGCAGCACGTATGAAGGAGCCGGCTTGCCGCTGCAACTCGCCAGTCTGTTTTTCATCGTAGCATGGATACTGCTACTGCCTTTCTCAATCATCGGTCTATGGACATTGCGAAAGAGGTGGGATCAACAATTATTGCCTATTGCGTTGTTCCTCAGCCAAGGAGCGGTTGCGATGGCTTATTTTGCTGGCACGCGCTTCCGCGCTCCGGTTGATAGCTTCGTGATCATTTGGGCTGGAATGGGGTTGGCTGCTATCTTTTTACATTGGCAGAACAAAGGACGCACAAAAATTGAGGACCATTAAACGTCCGCTCTTCTGGATACTGCTACTGACTTTTTTCCACGGACTCTGGTATGCGACCATTGTCCATCCCTGGCAAGCGCCGGATGAATACTTGCATTATGAATACTTACGTTTGATTAATGCGCAGCGGACACTTAGCCTGACTGCCGATCACCGTTCCTCAAGCATGCAATGGGAAGTCGCAGAAAGCATGTGGCAATTTCAACATTACCGCTACCGGCAAGTCCCTACACCGAGTGAAGAAATTTTTCGAAGCATCAAAACGCCGTTAGGGAGTACGGTCTTTAGCCCTCAGGCTCCGCTCTTTTATTTGCTTTCTTTGCCAATCTACTGGCCCATTCAATCGATGTCGGTTTTAACCCAACTTTACATCCTTCGTATCCTCTCCGTTACGATGCAAGTCATAACGGTGTGGCTCACCTATCTTCTGGCTAGACTGGTCTTTGAGGGCGAAACGAACCGACCATTATGGTTGGCCGCTGCAGGGGTGGTTGCCTTTCTCCCCCAATACACCTTTATTAGCGCCTCATATAACAATGATAACCTCGTCCCGCCATTGGTTGCCGCCGCGTTGTTCACATTAATTCAGGGATTAAAAAAGCAAGGCTCATTCGGGTGGTTCGTACTCTCCATTTTCTTGGGTGGCATGTCGTTTTTAGCTAAACGGACCGCGATTGCGATCCTCCCCGTGCTTCTCATCGGGGGCGGAATCTATGCACTTTTATGGATTCAATCCAAATCTATGCTACGAAGGGTGATCGGCGTGATTGTCCTTTCCGCGTCGATCCTTGCCATTGCCGCAGGATGCGCGCTTCTCCTCCTTGCTCCCTCAATACCCGAACCCCTGGCCAGAAACTTGCGTCTTGGCTCTGAAAGCCTGCAAGTGCTTTCATCGTTTTGGGCAGAACCGGTGAAATTGCTCGAATTTGACTGGTCCTGGGTCTTTCGCTATATCTCAGAAAGCTTCTGGGGATGGTTCGGGTGGTTGACCATTAAAATCCAGCCATATTGGATCAATGCCCTGCAATGGCTTGCTGCGCTATCGATCATTGGCATGATCATCGGTTGGGTAAAGATCTTGCGCGATCGCCAGGGCAAAGATCAATGGTTCAAGGGATTATGCTTCATCTTTATGGTAAGTGGTCTTCTGCTTACCCTACTGGTGATGCTTGTCCAATATGTAGTCGATCCAATATGGCATCCACCCCAAGGCCGTTACCTGTTTCCATTTATATCCAGTTTCGCCATTCTTATCGTTTTCGGCTGGCGAGCGTTATTCCCAACCAAGTGGCGACAGCTTGGTTTACTTGTTCCCTTGATCTCACTCGTTGTTGTGGACATCGCCAGTTGGATCACGCTCTTGAGAGTGTTTTATTCATGAAGCCTGCACGCCTCGTCTTGCTAATCCTAGTCAGCTGCATCAGCATTTTGCTCGTTGTATTGCTCCTTTCCGGACGCTGCTCTCTGACAGTGATCTCCCAAGATCTGAGTGACGGTACACAATCCAATGCGAATAGTGGTCACCCGGTGGGTCAATCATTCACCAGCCATTATCCGGGGCTGGCGGAAATAGCGGTAAAACTAACCAATCCAATGGAATTTCAAGCTGGGATAGTTAACCTTTACTTGGTCGACGCCACATTGAACCCTGAGGAAGCGACGCGCACAGTTCGAGGCAGGGTAGAGGAGCTCTTCGAGGAAGATTGGCTTCGTTTCAATTTTGAACCACTGGATTCTTCAAAGGAAAAGGGATACCTTTTCCTCATTGAGCCTGAAGGATCAACGACAATAGGATTGCCCTCCAATGCTGAAAATCTCTATCCTGAGGGCGAAAGCACGGAAGGCGGGGATTTAGTCTTTGAAATTCGTTATCATGGACAATGCATGGCAACAGTCGGAACTTTGGTTGAGCGACTATCCGATCAAAAACCCGGGATACTGGGGCTTCCGGCGACATATGGTATTCTATTCGTGTTTTTACTATTGACGCTGGCTGGAACGATGATCACCAGCCTGAGGGACGCTCGTTCTTAACTTCCTTTCTGATGAATGCCGTGACTCAAACCCAAGAAAGAAAAATCATTGCGGCGATCCTCTTCCTTGCCCTCTTACATGGCGGGTTTTACGCTTCGTTTTTGCCGCCCTGGGGATTGATCGATGAGGAACACCACCTTCACTATATCCAATACCTTACTGAGACCGGTTCCCCCCCAACGGCGGGGCAAACTTACCTCTCAAAGGAAATCATCCAGAGTTTATTCGAAACAAAACGTTGGGAAACATTTGGATGGCCTGCACCGGCGAGCATGGACGCGCAACAAATGGGCCTTGAAGGTCATAGTTATGAAGGCTATCAGCCGCCGCTCTATTACGCCCTTATGGCTCCCATTTTTGTGCTCCTGCCGAAAGATATCCTTGTCAAACTATTCGCATTACGCTGGGTCGCGGTGGGTATTTCGGTACTCAGCTTATGGCTCGCTTATCGAACTGCAAAGATTCTGTTCCCGAAAAATTTCACCCTCCCTCTTCTTGTAGCCTTATTCCTGGCACTCAACCCCGAGCGGACAGCATCCATAAGCCGCGTGAATAATGATGTTTTGCTCGAACTGCTTGCAGTAGCATTAACCTGGATCTGTGCGAAGAGCATCATCAGTGGGATCACCATGAGGAGAAGCCAGTGGATGGGATTGCTCTTCGGTCTTGCGATGATCACAAAAACCTCTGCCTTTCCTCTATTCATCCTCCCTGTTGGTACTTTATGGTTCTGCCGCTCATCCCCACGCATTAAGAGTCTGGCAGTATGGACATTCGGGCTCTCATCGCTGCTGATCCTCCCGTGGATTATCCGAAATATATTTGAATATGGTGATCCGACTGGCCTGTCCGTTTTCAAAGCCCTTTTGCTGCAGTATCAGATTGAATTCCAAACCTCCCCCCTATCCAAAACGCTCCCCCTCATTCCTTCTCTTCTATGGGTGGTATGGTGGCAGCAAGGGACAGTGGTCGAGAATATCCTTACCAAAGGCTTCAACTTCTTGATTCTTGGATTCTCCTTCCTCAGCCTGGTTGGGCTACTTGTCGCTGCTCGGGAAAGGTTTAGGAAGGCAGGGGGACAAAAAGAACGAGTATTCCTGCTGTACGCGCTCATCATCGTCGTCCATACCATTTCCATCGTTTGGAGTTATGCTGGCGGGCTGATCCCGGTTATCCAGGGGAGGTTTTTCCTGCCCATTATCGTACCCGCGACTATATTTTTCGCTTTTGGGATGGATAGGTTACCCTTTCGTACCATCTGGTTTTCCACTTTCGCCGCTTTGCTCATCCTGACCGATTGGATCGCCTTGTTCCTGATTCAACTGCCCGCCTTTTATTCCGCGCCTATCTTCGAAGGTCAGTCTTGGAGAGACATCCTCCAACAAATCCCGCAGCGAATGAACGACGCAATCATGAATCTTCGCTGGGATAAGCCGATTTTCATTCAAAAAACGATTGCCCTCATTCCGTTTTTTTACGGAATCGCCCTTCTTCTTCTGGCCATCTTCTGGATACAATCATGGCGTAATATACGTACGGAGACGCGTAAGTCATGAGAATCCGCCGTTTATCCAGCCTTTTAGCTTTCCTGACCCAAACCTCACCTGAGTTGGCATTATGAACCTCCTCACAGCCACGCTCATTGGTCCGATTATGCTTTTCTTCCCAGGGTTTGCTTTTCTCAGTCTTGTCAAGCGCTGGATCCATCTTCCTTTCATCGAACGTCTGCTGAGCTCCATCACAATCACTTTGGCGCTGATCCCCTTATGCTTCTACTTCCTATCTTCATTTGGTTTGCGATCGAATCTATGGATCGTCTCGGCTTTCATCTTTGTATCGATTGGAATATCTCTCTATGATCTTTGGAAGAGTCGCACGGATCTCCGTCAACTTTTCTCTCCCGCATCGCGCCTGACCTTTGTCCTCCTGCTCATTCTGCTCCTGGGTACGCTTTTTGCGCGATTGTGGACCGTGCGGGGGTTGGATTATCCCTTATGGACGGATGCCTACCACCACACCCTGATCACGCAGATCATGGTCGATACAGGCAAGATCCCCGCCTCCTATGAGCCCTATGCTCACCTTGATCAATTCACCTATCACTTCGGCTTTCACGCCATTGCTGCCTGGTTCCATTGGCTGACGGGCATCCCTGTGCCCACCTCGGTGCTGTTGGTTGGCCAGATCATGAATTGGGCTTCCCTTCCTGCTGCGTATCTTCTCGCCTGGTGCCTCTTCAAGAGCCGAAGGGCTGGATTGGTGGCGGCGCTGATCGTCGGCTGCCTCTCGCACATGCCCGCGCTCTATGTCAACTGGAGCAGGTACACCCAATTAACGGGGCAAAGCCTGTTGCCGGTTTCTATCCTATTGGCCAAATCAGCACTCGATCAAAAGGAAAGATCTGTCCCTTATGTGATCGCAGGTGTCGTCGCTGCCGGTTTATTTTTGGTGCATATCCGCATCTTTCTTTTTTACCTGCTTTTCGTTGGCATTTATTTGCTCTACCGTCTTTTTCAAGTTCGGAAGGACCCCTTTCAAATCCGCAGGCTGATGCTTTCAATAGCTCTGCTCTCAATTGTTTTCCTGGCTATTGATTCGTATTGGCTGATCAATTTCACCAAGGGATTTGGAAGTTCTATAGCGAAAGAAGTCCTCGCCGGCTACCAGCCGGATCAATATGGAAGCTACTTTGATTTCGACCTCACTACTTTGATTAATTACGGGATGCATCCGATTTTTCTCATCCTCGGTTTGATTGGGCTTATTTGGGGTTTATTCCGTCGAAATCCCATGATAGGCATCATCATTTTCTGGTTATTTGGTTTATTTATGGCAGCTAATACTCACAGGTTTGGCAAGACGCCTCTGTACTCCAACCTGATCGTCATCATCTTCCTTTACCTGCCAGTCTCTGCTGTCATAGGCTATTTACTCGATGAACTTGGCTCGATCATTACAGTTCGTTTCTTCAAATCATCTCCTGCTACACCACGGTTTAAAGTGGGGACTCTGATTTTATTTTCGTCCCTGATGATATTCACTTTACCGTCCAGTATTAGTCTTATTGAACCGGAAAATGCCTTCGTGCGAGCAGAAGATCTTGAGGCGATGGAATGGATAGAAAACAACATTTCTGAGGACGCGCTTTTCTTTATCCAGGTTCATTTCTGGACCCCGATTGTCGCTCATGGGCTCGATGCGGGTTATTGGATCCCATACCTTGCCGGTCGCGAGACGATTCTCCCTCCACAGAACTATCCTTCCGATGGTTCGGCAGAAATGATCTCCCTGATTAACCTAAGGGCAGATGCCGTATCCAAAGCGAAGGATGCGGAGAACCTGTGGGAAATCATGCGATCTTATTCCATAACACATGTATACATTGGCAAACGTCACACCGATCTCCAACCTGCATTTTTCCTGGCGCGTTCTGATCTATTCAAGAATTTATATTCAAAGCACGATGTTTTCATCTTCGAAATTGTTTCTGATTAACATATCGATTCTTCCATTCATCTTATCTACTTTTTTATCGTCGAATGTAACAGGCTTGCATTTCTATGGAAACATTCCGCATCATCATCGCCTCAATAGTTGTCTTACTGGTGCCTGGCGCCTGGATAATATGGGTCTCTTCACTCCGACAAGACCCTATTGAGAAATTAGCCCAAATGATAGGCGCAAGCATCACATCGATTGCCCTTTGCTCGCTCTTTTTTTTCTGCCTGAACATTCGTTTTAATGCCCTATGGCTGATTCTTTTATTTGCATTCACATTATTAATATCTACCATTGGTTATCTTCGATCACGATCATTCCCCAAGCCAAATTTCCTTACCATTCTTGCATTATTCTTTCTACTACTCCTTATCTTTTGGCGTCTTTATCAAGCCCGCACCCTTGTTTTGCCCGCCTGGGTGGATTCGCCTCACCACACTCTCATCGTAAGGAAAATCCTGGATTCAGGAGGACTACCTCAAGATTTATCCCCATATGTTCAAATTCCTTTTAATTACCACTTTGCCTTTCATGCTTCAACTGCCCTATTTTCAATTTTAAGCGGACTGCCTCCGGAACAAGCGATTTTAATATTCGGTCAAATTCTCAATGCCGCTGTTTGCCTTTCAATCTATTGCCTGGCGAAAGCAATTTGGCACGATTGGCGCCGAGCCCTCATTGCTGCCCTCCTTATTGGCTTTTTATCTCAAATGCCGGCCTTTTATCTCAGTTGGGGTCGATATACGCTCCTTACTGGACTGATCATTCTCCCGCTGGCACTGACGAAGACCGTTGAGATTGATTTAGAGAGAAAGAACAAAGCTGTCCTCATTCTTCAGCTTACGTTTTACACGGCAGGCATCTTTCTCAGCCATTACTTCGTTGGCTTGCTTTTGACTCTCTTCATCCTTTCCATATTAATCGAATGGGTATGGGCGAAAATCCATCAGCCATCTCTCCCGGGAGCTACAATGAAATTGGTTCTCGCTGGTTATGGGATGGGACTGCTCCTGGCGGCGCCCTGGCTCTATCGGGTCATCCATTCCCCAGACAGTCTGTTCCAACTCGCCAATCTATTCGATGGAAATCATCTCTATAATGGAGATTGGGCGTCGAACCTGACTTATCTTTGGCAACTTGCAGGGCCAGGGAGAGGGTACTTTTTATTCATTCTTGGATTATTTGGCTCTTTCTTATCCATTCAAGCGAAGCAGGCACGTCCCCTTTTTATCTGGAGTGTCTTGCTTACACTTGGATGCATTCCTCACCCATTTCAGCTTGCCTTTCTTCGACCTGACCATTTCATCATCGTCATTTTTTTACCTGCAACTCTCCACGCCAGTCATTTTCTCATTCATCTGGCTGACGCTCTGAAGAAGTTTCAGAAATTTAGTTGGGTTTCACCATCATTTCTCTGTCTTCTTGTAGGGTTGTTGTGCGCCTGGGGAATTTATGAAACACGAAATATTCTCAATCCATATACAATCTTATCTTCCCCAGAAGATAAACGGGCATTGGCTTGGATCGACGAAAATACGACGGATGATGCGCGCTTCTTTATCAACACAATACACTGGCAGGAGGGAGTTTACCGCGGAGTTGATGGGGGGATTTGGATATTACCCTTAACGGGCAGGTGGACGATCATCCCTCCCATCACCTATGCATTGGGCGGCGAGGAGTATCGAGAGCAGATCAATCAATTTGTAGAGAAAGCCAGTAAAATTGTCAACTGCTCGTTCGATTTCTGGGAATTGATTGAGAGTGAAGGAATTACACACATTTATGTCAAAACCGGTTTTGGCTCTTTGCAACCTGACGGGCTTAAGATGTGTGAAAATGAGAAAAATGATGGATACTGGTTAAATGAGGTCTTTCATTCTGGAGAAGTACATATCTATCAAATCAAGAATGCCAATCTAACCTCAAGAACCTTTTCGCCTCAACCGTAGTGCGATCCCTCTGGTTTACTTCGATCGCAGGACTGGTTGATAAGATCTTGATTGGCTTTTCTTAGTGAAGAAATATTGCATCTAACCGAAAAAAGTTATGGGAATGAAGTTGTCTATAATTGTTACAAAATCCATTTTTTCTCCCCCTAAACTCCGGGGATGATGACTCTTCCGCCATGCGATGTAAAGAATATTTTCAGCTACTCCAATTATCAAGAAGAAGGAAAAAATCGCCTGAGGAATATTTCCACTTTCAGCAATATCAAGCCGAATTACTTGTGGACTTCTTCCAACAGCAACATATCCCCATCCGTAATCGTCTGCTACTCGATCTGGGCTGTGGCCTGGGCGGATATGGCGATGTTATGCAAAAACATGGAGCGGATGTCATCGCACTAGATCTTGAGGAAAAAATCTTCGCTGGCGATATTCCTCTGGCCCATGCGGATGCATTGATCACCCCCTTTCATTCGAACACTTTCGATATGATCCTATGCGCCAGTCTGATCGAACACGTTCCCGATCCAAAAAAGCTGATGGAGGAAATTGCACGGCTACTTCGTACAGGCGGTTTCGCTTATCTCAGCTTCCCACCATTCTACTCACCTGTAGGCGGTCACCAATTTTCACCTTTTCATTTACTTGGAGAACGAGCCGCATTGTATTTTGCACGCAGGCATAGGCAATTCGGAGACTCAAAATGGCAGACGAATAAATACCCCTCTTGTCCCTCCGGTTTTGATCTGGCATTTGGAAATTGGGGCCTGTACCCTCGAACCATTCGTCAAGTCGAAAACATCCTGAGTGCGCTACCCTTCGACATTATTCACCGATCCACCCGTTGGCTGCCCATTGACTTCTCAGGTATTCCGATATTGAAAGAATTCTTGACATGGCACGTGCAATTCATTCTAAGGAAAAGATGAAAGTTTGTATTGTAACTACAGCTTTCCCGCGTTGGGTCGGGGATAATCATGGCACATTTGTCCATGAGGCAGCGCGTGCCATCCAAAAACAAGGCCTACAAGTACGCGTCATCGCCATGCATAGCCCAGGTTCAAAAAGACAGGAAATATGGGATGGGATGGAGATCATCCGCCCACAATATTTTCCTGAAAGATGGGAGATCCTGCGCCAAGAAAGAGCGGGTATCCCTGCAATCTGGCGTAAACGCCCTTTGGCACGGTTTGTGCTTCTTCCTTTTATCCTTACACATACCCTGGCGATCGCTAAGTTCGCTCAAGATTGCGACATTATTCATGCAAATTGGACTCTCTCTGCATTCGCCGCTTGGCTAAGCCGTATCCATCACCAGAAACCTTATATTGTTACCGTTCAGGGCAGTGATATCTTTCAAGCATCGCAAATCCCATGGGTCGCTCCTATTACAAAAGCAATTCTGAATAAAGCGGGACAGGTCCTGGCGCTGAGCCACGCGCTTGCCGAAAGCGCCATTCAACTCGGTGTGAAGTCTGAAAAAGTATCCGTAATCCCCAACGGAGTGGATACGGTTTTTTTTCATCCTGGAAGTTCATCACGAGAACTGCTCATCCTATACGTAGGCTCTTTCATCGAACGAAAAGGTCTGCTCCACCTGATCAACGCAATCCCGCTTGTTATCCAACAATTCCCGCAGGTACGTTTCGCATTTATCGGCGGTGGGTCACAAGAAAAATCCCTATCCGATCGCGTAAACGACTTTGACCTTAGAGAGAATATCCAGTTCCTCGGAGAACTCCCACAACAAGAGGTCCGTAATTGGATGCAGAAGGCATATATTTTCGTCCTTCCTTCTCTGGAAGAAGGATTAGGCGTCGCGCTCCTGGAAGCGCTTGCTTGTGGAACGCCCGTTGTTGCTACTCAGGTTGGCGGCATTCCTGATGTGGTCACTCCTGAGGTTGGCACCCTTGTCCCTCCCGCAAATGCTGAGGCTTTGGCATCCGCGCTCATTGAAATCCTCAGGGATCCTACCAAGTGGCGAGAGTTGAGCGAGAATGCACGCCAAAGAGCATTGCATAGGTACAATTGGGAGCATATCGCACAACAGATCGTATTAATATACCAAGAACAACTTAATTCCAGGTGAAATGACTTTTCCCCTCACTAACCTTATTAGAATGACTTCCCGACTATTCAAAATCTCAAATCTAAGTGCTGACTTCGGCAAAACAATGAAAAAGAAGTCAATATTCCTCCAAGCACAAAGATAATACGCTTGGGTTATTGAGATGCCTTCCTCATAACCATATACTTCTACTAGTTGCCAATGTTCAGGATTGGAGGAGCAATATTATGAGTAGACTCATACCTTTTCGTTTTTTGAGAAAATCCAGCTTGATTCTTGCAATTACGATCATTTCAGCCCTATTCGTTTTCACAATTGCATTGAGCGCTTCAACAATAAAAACCTTGAGTACCAACTATACCTTGGTTAACCTGGGCTCAAGCAGCGCCAATGTGGTCGTGGAATATATTAAAGATTCAGGCGCTTCCTGGGAGGTCGATCCAGGCAATGATGCCTTCACCATCCCCTCCAATTTTGGCCAAGTTCAAATTCGTCAATATTTCGACACAACGATGTCCTCCGGAAAGGGCTCGGCAGTCGTGAGCTCAGACCAACCACTTGGCGCAGTCGTTCAAATCCAGGCACGCAACCAGACCCCGACGCAAGGCGCATATTCGGGTTATACGCAGGGAAGCAATAAATTTTATGTGCCGCTTGTCGCCCGG
>CAYGXU010000044.1:19147-25064 GCA_964353875.1 uncultured Anaerolineaceae bacterium
AGCCAGTGGACTGGCAAATGCTCAGATCATCATCCAAAACGCGGATATATCTAATTTGGATATCACGGTTGAGTTTATCAACGATTCAGGCACAACATACGTTAAGAACATCACCGCTCTCGCGCCTGGCGTTTCACATTATTATGACTTGGATCTAGAGACAAATTTGCCTGAACCCTGGATTGGCTCAGCCGTTGTGACCGCCAGCAGCAGCGGAAAAATCGCAGTCGTAGGCAATTTCTTCACCGGTGCGGATACCATGCAAACCTACAATGCCTTTCCGGTTGAAAGCCTTGGCACGAAATGGGTCGCTCCTCTTTTCTTCGTGAGGTTAAACAACGGTCTAAGCTCCGTCATCACACTTCAAAATTTAAGCGGTGGCCAAATCGCGGCTGGCGGCGTTACCCTTAATTGCGTCAAGGATGCCGACACCTTTCCCAGTGGCCCCAATACGATCTCCGTTTCCAATCCTGATCCAATTCTCAATAACGCCTCCTACTCCTTCAATCCAGTAGTGAATACGGCCATGTTCCCTGACGCACATTGGGGAGGATCATGTCGTGTAGATTCTGGAAGCGCCAGCACGGTTGTTTTCGTTCAGTTGCGCTATGTCAATGTAGAGTATAAAGGCGCAGCCGCCTATGAAGCGATAAAAGAAGGTATAACCGACAAGCGAATAGTTGTGCCACTCATTGCAAAACGTCTTCCCAACGGTTTTGCTAGTGCTGTTACAATCCAAAATATGAGCTTCAGCAGCAGCGCAACGATCAATCTTCAATATCGACCTTTCTTTACTGAGGCAGAATGCCCAGTCGCGATCTGTGATAGAAACGCCGACGGAATTGTTAATGAAAGCGATGTGATCAACGTAGGTCCACTTACTATTCAGGCTGGGGGAAGCATTCAACGCAACCACCGTATTGAGAGCGGCCCAGGATCGGAAACAACATTGCCCAATGGCTGGCAAGGATCTTTGGTCGTGACCTCATCCGACTCGCCGATCAGCGGTTTCGTTCAATTGACAAATTACATCAGCACAACAGGAGACACATTCATGGCTCATAATGCCATTACTCTGCCATGAAGCTCTCGACAGGAAAACCAGTCACTCTTCAGAATCGGGGCAGCTTGATTGGCTGCCCCGTATTGCTTTGAAATCGGTTATCATTAAAATCTCATTGGCTGACCTATGGAAAATCAACCATTTCGACACTTCTTCTTTATGGTTTGCATATCATCGCTCTTGATCGCCTGTTCAATTCCTGCTACATCTCAAGCAGAAACAACCTCAACGGGTCTTCCTCCCCAAAATGAGGTGTATCCTGTACCAGGCAGTGTAATGCCAGCCTACCCCGCACCTGGACAACCCAAGGTGTCTACCTATGCTATTGGCGAGCTACCTGTAGCTCCATCAGGGGCTCCAGATCCCGAGCCGGGTAAGGCTTCAATCAGTGGCATCCTATTTTCCTATACGATTCGTCAAACTATTCCGGAAACTGCCTTTTATCTGACGCCAGCGGTTGGCGCCGATCATCGTGATATGCCCCCTATTTTGATCGGCCCTCGAACCGAAAAAGGAGATGTCTCTGGCAGAAGTATTGATGATGGTCAAATTGTAATGAATAGCATCCCCCCCGGGAATTACTACCTTGTTGTTTGGGCTCCTTACAACTGGGTAGTTGCCCAAGTCTCGGATATGGACATCTCTCCCCTTTTACTAGAATTAGCAGCTGACCAGACCTTTCAATTGGGTGTGATTTTTCTTTCATGGCCATAATTTCATGAGATCAGGTGCTTTGGAACAGGCGCTAATGGTAGCCTGCTGTCGCTGCTTTGGAGAGAAATCCTGCCCAATTCCGTCACGCGGATGTGTATGGCAAAAGAGGCACGCTAAGATAAAACCTTCAATAAGACTATCAAAGGCTTTTCTTGCTCCATGCCATTTCGCTTAGGATGGATGTATTCCATTTGGTGTTGCATCTTGTATTCGCGAGGCCAGATTCGAGGGGCTGTGGGGGAGTCTCAGAAGAGCAGGTAGGTGCAAAGGGGTAAATAAAAAATTCTTGGGGTAGTCTACAGCCCATGCCTTTACTTCGACAAAGCCGGTAATAGCATTGTAAACAGAGCCTGATAGGACATGTTCAAAGAGAATGGTTTGCCGTTCGATTGGCCGCCGATGGCGTAAATAAATTCACCAACGGTTACGAGTCCCAATTGTCGCCACTCCATCGCATCCGGGAAATTTTCAAAGCCTTGCCATCTGCCTTGTTGGGGATCATAGAGTAATGGATTGCCAGCGGCATCAGCAGCAGATTGTCCCCCAACAACATAAATCATATCCGCCAAACCCACCATTCCCATGGCATAACGCCCCTCAGGCATTATGTCTCGCGCAACCCATGGTTCTCTGCCTGGGACATCGTTTCCCGGAAAATAAGCTTCATTTACTGCAAGTGGTTGTATACCATCAAACCCACCAATAACGTAAATCACGCCACTCGCAACCGCCGCGCCGGAAAAACCGCGCGCTGTCGGCATAGGTGTGAGTTCACTCCACTGATCTTGGGCTGGATCATATCCATAAACCGTCGCTACGAAAACGAAACCATCCCACCCACCAAAAAGGTATAGCTTGCCCTCAAACGTAACCATTGAATAACCGCTCAATGGTTCAGGTAAGGGCGATCTTACCTCCCATCGATCCAATAATGGATCATAGACTTCAAGCGAAGTAATTGGTTCACCTGAAGCCTTCTTCCCTCCCGGTATATATATTTTTCCACCAATAACACCCGCTTGTGCTTCAGAAACCGGTGTGGGTTTATCCGCTAGGCGTACCCATGAGTCAAGCCTCGGATTATATCGCTCGACAACCCCAGTGATTTCCTCTTCTGTCTCTCCGCCAATGGCGTAGATCTGGTTTTCATAAGTCGTCAGCGCAAGCCCGCTCCTGGCTGTTGGTAAATCAGCTTTTCTTGTCCACCTCAATCCGTTAGTTTGTTCGCTTCCATCTCCCGTGTTATAAGGGAATTGATTATCATTCCGGTCCAAGAACAACATTCCAAGGATCGCGAAGAGCACCACCCCTACCAAGATTAACATTGGGACCCATCCTCCCACTTGTTTCCCATAGAGGTAACCTCGGCCACGTTGTCCGCTAAACGACTCATCTGAAGGGATTGAATTCTTCCAGGCTACGTTATCAACTTTTACCAGCGCACTCTTGATCGCCTGCATCGCCGCCTCGGTGCGAGAATTCACACCCAATTTGGTATAAATATTCCGTAAGTGAACCTTAACCGTATTGGTGCTGATCACCAGCCGCGCGGCGATCTCCTTATTGCTGGCTCCTCTCACAACTAGCTCGAGAATTTCCAATTCCCGATCGCTTATCTTATTTTGATCTTCCATGACCCTTCAATGATCTGCTCGATATGGAGAACTCGGGGATCAAATGATGTGAGGTTCTGGTTTGAGATTCTCCTGAAAAACCGCTCCATGATGTTCATCCCTGCTGATGTGTTTTCTACCCAGACCTGTTGTGCCCGGCTATTCCTGCCATTTGTCTATTGTATCAGCCTGCACTGATTCTGCCTGACTGCACAGATCCGATTTCCGGGCTTGTGGATGCCGAGCATATAATCCTACTATGGGAATAAAACAACCTATCACTGCCAGTGATCATTTATCGAGGCAATAGACAGCTTTCAACTTCATTGGTGCGAAATGATGGGGAAGAAAATCAGATTGGGCGGAGGACCGAGATAGAGGCGCCCGGCTCCATACTTGGTGTCATAGCCGGATGTTCCCTGGTCAATCGCACGCCCCTCAAGAAAGCTTACGATGTCATCTGGCGTGAATATTGGAAACGCATCCAAGACCAATACTGCTGCTCCCGAAACATGGGGAGTGGCGGCCGAGGTTCCATTAAACACTCCGGCTCCAAAAGACCAGGTATTCACATTGGCAAAACCTGCAATCCGAGGCTGGTTTAATCCCCCACTCAAAGTCCCCCCGGGACCATGCGTAGGCCCCCAAGAGCTGTAATATTCCAAATTGTAAGTATTCACATCGACCGCAGCCACCGAAAATGCCGATGCAGCAGTGGCGGGATCTACCAGGCTTCGCTCAGAGACGTTGTTTTCGAACGCAGGGGTGTTGTGGCCCATTAAGTCGAAAATGTGAGTGCCATCGGCAGCATATTTATCAATCACGATCCCATAGTAACCTGAGGCTGGAATGGCAGTATAGATCGTTTCCGTGGGCGGCTGGGTTCCCGTCTGCGCGTTTTCGGAAGAGTCGACAACCTCCCACTCGGAACCGTTCCAATAGACCAGATAGAGATCGTAGTCTTGATTGGTGGCTGGCCACGCATTCCAACGGAGGTTGAGGTAAAGTGTGCCGGAGGTCAAATGCCCAAGCTCATTGACCTCCTGATCATCAATATCGGCAGAAGCGCTGCCGGCTTCGAATTCGTGGATGCCATCTCCATCGGAGGCATCACTGTAAGGACCATCCCAATGGTATTCGGCCTGATTGCCAGCGGCTTGAACATAGAGGGTGTGGTAGGTATTGAGTGCGGTATTGATCGCATCCGAAACCGGCCCGCTACCATCCCCAGGTTCGACGTTGTAAAAGGCAATCGATGAAGAGATGATGTGATGGCCCGATTGAGCCAAGGCAAGGATATAGGCAGCCATTTGGGTGGCAGTCCCCGGTGAGGCGAAGGTGAAGGACACGCCTGGCGCCATGTCATAGATGATCTCGGCAACCGCAGTGCCATGCCGACTATTTAGATAGAGGGTTCCATAGGTTGAGATGGATGATGGCAACTCCCCATTGGCTTGTGCGGTAGTGTAATCCTGAAAGATATCCAGGACCGCCACTTTAACACCTTTCCCTGTAAATCCAGCGCTTTGCCAATCGTCGGCGTTCGAGGCAGCCACGCCCTGCGTGAGCACCGATCCGGCGAGAAGAGGGGAAGCCAATGGTGCTTGCACTGTATCTACTGGAAAGACCGGGATGGGCCTCTCCACGATACTAACTCCTGGCATACTGGCAAGATTCTCAAGCATGTCAATGGGAATTGAGGCTTCAATCCATCTCTGATACTGTACTGTGACTCTGCCCCCAAGTCTCGAAATTGCATCGCGCGCCCTCTGAGCCGCTTGGAGATCCTGCATGACAACCTGGACATCCACCCATCCATTCCGAAAGGTAAATCCATTTCCTTGTGCAAAGATCGCTGCATCTCTTGGATTCCTTCGCCATTGTTCGACCAGATCGCTTAATGCACTCGAGAGATTGGCATGGAGAGGTTTCTTCGATGGCCACTCCTCTTGAATGCCATTCCGCGCGTGATCTGGAGGGAAGAGCGGATCTGCGGCATCGGCGGAAGAAGCAAAACATATCCATACGAGAAGAAAACTAATCAAATATGGTCTAATAATGCGTCCTAAGGCTAGGCAACTAGGTTCTGGCCATTGCTTCTTCAAGGTTAATGCTCCTATGGTACTTTCATTATTTGGATTGCCTCAAGTTCGTCATTATCATCTAACAAAAATGATGAAAATGATATTGGACGAATGTACTGAAAGCAGAAACCATGACTAATTTTCTGTCCACTTGCATATCATGCCAAAAACGTGATGTTTAAACACAGTTGTCTTGCTTGCGTGTCTGAGGTATTTATTGCCTTATCATCCAGGGTCGAACTCAAAAAACCTTGATATCGAGTACACGCAAATTACATTGGATCGATACTGCTATTATTGTAAAGAAGAATGCTTGAGTCAAGCCCTGGCAAACCATTTGCAAGGAAGGACAAGAAAAGAGGATCAATCATTATAATACCATCCTCTCGCCATGGATAAGGACATCAAGGATTCAATATGGAGTTGGATCAAAAAGTATGTTC
>CAYGXU010000045.1:0-22997 GCA_964353875.1 uncultured Anaerolineaceae bacterium
GGATAGGTGCGATGCTCTTTTGGTTAATCGCACGTGGATGAAATTTCCTGGCTGAAGCAAATCGATAGCTGTCCCAAAAGGTCAGCCCTATTTTTTCCTTCAACCTTAACATTGTTGGGGAGAGCAGGGGCGAAGCATTCACTGATTAGCTTGAAATCCCCTGAGAATAACGGACAGTGAATGCTTCGCCCCTACGGACTTGCTGGACGATAATAGATTCAGGGGAACTTGGCCAGGGGCGATCCATCAGAATGAATCACAATTGAAAAAGGAAAGTTGTCATGATGATACAAGACTACCCTAGTCCGAAATGACCAGGGTAGTCTTGAATGAATTCCATTGTGTATTTGCATGAAATAGAGCGGGTGATGGGATTCGAACCCACGTATGGTAACTTGGGAAGCTACTGCCTTACCACTTGGCGACACCCGCGTAATTGATGTGGATTATAGGGTTGTCGAACAGGCTTGTCAAGCCAATTTTCGTCGTAAGGCCTCCAGCACCTGACTGACAGCCCAGGCAGGGGCAGTACGAGACGGGCCACCATAGCCATGTGTATCCTTGTCAGTGAACTCCAAAATACGGAGCATCCATTCTAACCGGTAACCTGCCTGTTCCATATATAGCCCAAGACCGATACCCACCTGCGCAACTCGTGTTGTCATAAAGCGATCGAGCTCCTGGTCGATTCCATCAGGGTCTTGGATCCCTGGCAGGAGTAGCCCGCCGACGAAGGCATCCCCTTTTCCTTCCAGTAAAGCTGAGAGCGCGCCGGCTGTCCCGTTTTCGACGGTTGCCAATTTCCAGCCTCTCTCACGCAACCTTTTCAATGTGACCTCTTCCAGTGTCTCCTGATCGACGCCATAAATTAAATCGCTTAGTCGTTCGCGCAGGATGAACTCCATACTGTCGATCTTATCCTTTGCTTCGCTCTCACTCCCAGCCTTGGCAGTGATACGCAGATCCACCCGTCCGGGGTGGGCTGCCAAGCCCAGGGTTGGATTGGTCCACTGTTCAAGATCGGCGATACGTTCATCCAGCCAGGATTCTCCGACCCCGGCCGTTCGTAGAACGCGGGTGCGGATAGTCTCGTGCAGGTTGAATTTATCGCGCAGGTAAGGCAGAATTGCACTTTCCAAGAGCACCTCCAATTCGGCAGGCACGCCGGGAAGTGCGATGACTGAGGATGCTTCGCTTTCGACAATGAAAGCGGGCGCGGTGCCGACCGGGTTCGAGATGGGGATGGCTCCATGAGGAATGAAAGCCTGTGTGCGGTTGCGCTCGCCAGGGATTCTGCCATAGCGTTGGAACCGTTCCTGGATTTCCAGCCAAAGCTCAGGCTTGAATTCAAGTGGTAGCTTCATTGCCTTGGCGATCGCTTCGCGGGTTGGGTCATCGACGGTTGGACCCAGACCTCCGGTGGTGATGACCACTTCCGCACGAGCGATACTGTCTCGTACAGCCCGGGCGATGCGTTCGAGATTATCCCCCACGCTGGTCGTTCGATGCAGATCGAGCCCGATCTGGCGCAATCCCCTGGCAATGGTACGGGTATTGGTATCCAGGATTTCTCCAAGGAGGAGCTCGGTTCCGATGGTGATGATTTCTGCTTCCATATTCTCTTCCAGGTTTTTTTGTTTTTTGATTTTAAGGCTGTGCATGTATTATACATAACAGTCCATGGGACTATCATGCGAATGGATCGAGGTTGTTAATGGTAAGGCGATTGTAGCTGCTCAGCCTCTCCAGCGGAGCGGGCTCCCATGCCCGCGAATCCCACCTACGAGAACTGGCGGTGTGGGAGGCATGTCTACTTTTCTGCTTTTGGTCATGGTTTGCCCACCAGACTGGGCAGTTTCAGGCAATTTTATATGAAATGGCGAGAGCAATCGCTTTGTATATCCCCGCGCATCGAGAGTAGCGGTGAATTCGCTTGAATA
The DNA here is from genome assembly GCA_964353875.1 of uncultured Anaerolineaceae bacterium. GTDB lineage: Bacteria > Chloroflexota > Anaerolineae > Anaerolineales > E44-bin32 > MGNI01. The sequence goes on from CAYGXU010000045.1 coordinate 1,941, forward strand.
CTTGAGCAGCAAGTCGAAATGCTCCGAAGTGTCAACAATTCGAAAGTGAAGGCATCATTGAGGGAGTTGACGGGAGTTATAATAACTTCATCTGTCTTATCTCTTTTTGGACTGGACAGAGAGAACAGAATCTCAGGGAACTTCCTTCCGCTTCTTTTCATCTTCATCCAGAAGAATAGGATATAAGAATCGAATTTCGAATCTCGTTGTTAAATTGATCGGAGGAAAACAAGATGGTCACACAGAAAACGCTTGCATTCATTTTGGCGATCTTTGTCATTTTGATTGTGTCAGGCTGTCGGAGTCAGACCGTTGCGCCAGAGGGGAGTGAGGAACCGCCTTATCCGATTAGTGAGGGCGAAGCTCCGGATGTACTCCTTTCTGCTTTAGATTCCGCGTTTGCCTACTTGCGGCAGAATTTCGGTAATGAAGCTCCAGTAGAGACGATTGATTGGGCAACGGAACGCATTACGGAAGAAGGTTTAGTTGGTGGAGAAAGCTATCGATTCACCTCGGGAGATTGGGAAATCATCGTCTCCTATCCCGTTGTGCGCCTCGATCTAACTATTTATAGCGTCAAAGTGGAGAACAAAAGCAGTGGATTCTTATGGGAAGGAGAAGTGGATGCGGAGGGGAATGTTGGCGAGAAAGCTCCCGATCTCGTCAAGAATGCCTTCTATGCTGCTCTTGGATACCTTTTGACGAATCATGCAGATCGGGCTCCTGAAGTGGGTGTGCCCTGGATCTCGCGATATACCACCTCGAAGGATATTGTGGGTTCCGGGACCTATGAATTTATGACTGGGGATTGGCTTGTAACAGTGAGCTATCCCATTGTCGCTCCCGAAGCGACGATTTATGCCATCACGTTCTTGAATCAGTCGACCGGATTCCGATGGGATGGGGAAGTTGATGCAGCAGGTCAAGTATCAGAGATCGCTGTTTCTTCATATCGCTCCATTCTTCAAGTGCAAGTGAGAATATGAATAGGGTTCTTGGGATTGGCTAATCCAATCCAAGGTAGGCTTTCTGAACCATAACATTCTTGCGCAATGCCTCGGCGCAATCGTTGAGGACAATCTCCCCCGTCTGCAGACAATACCCTCGGTGGGCAATTTGAAGCGCCATATGGGCATTCTGCTCAACGAGCAATATCGTGGTCCCCTCGCGATTGATCTCCATAAGGGTGTCAAAGATGCTCTCGACAAGGATCGGTGCAAGCCCCATGGACGGTTCGTCCATCAGCATTAGACGCGGGTGAGCCATTAGTGCGCGAGCAGTGGCGAGCATTTGTTGTTCACCGCCGCTGAGGGTACCAGCCAATTGATTACGACGTTCTTTTAGTCTTGGGAAAAGGGTGAAGACCCGTTCGAGGTCTTTCGCAATCCCTGATTTATCTTTTCGGTGGTAAGCGCCCAGATCCAGATTCTCCGCAACCGTGAGTTGGGCGAATACCCCACGCCCTTCCGGGACCATGGCGATTCCCTTGTAAACAATTTGGTGCGCAAGATATGGCGCGAGATCCTCACCATCAAAGGTGACCTTTCCTTCCCGTGGTTTAATCAGACCGCTGATCGTACGCAAGGTCGTGGTTTTGCCTGCTCCATTGGCTCCGATCAGTGTGACAATCTCGCCTTCTTCAACAGAGAGCGAAACACCCTTAAGCGCATGGATGTTGCCATAATAGGTATGAAGATTTTCAACCTCAAGAAGGCTCATTTATTCTTACCTTTCTTCATATACCTATCCGCTTTCCTGGAGGGCAATTCCCGATGCAGCCCCACGCCCTAAGTAAGCCTCGATGACGCGTGTATTACGTTGAATCTCCGAGGGCGTTCCCTCGGCGATTTTTTCACCGTAATCCAAAACCGTAATCCATTCGGAGATACCCATAACTACGCGCATATCGTGTTCGATCAATATGATCGTAATACCCAGGTCGTCACGCAGGCGTTGAATAAATTCCATAGTCTCACGGGTCTCACGCGGGTTCATCCCAGCGGTTGGTTCATCGAGCAGCATTAGATGAGGTTTGCTGGCGAGTGCGCGGGCAATCTCAAGCCTACGCTGAGCCCCATAAGGCAAATTGCGAGCCAAATGATCACCAAGACCGCTCAAACCGAGGAAGCCTATCAGGCGGTTAGCTTCTCCTAGGGCAATTTGGTCCTCTTGATGGTATCGAGGCGTATGCAAGATGGCATCGACAAGGTTCGATTTCAGGCGGGTATGCTGACCCACGAGGATATTTTCAATGGCAGACATATTGGCAAACAAGCGGATATTTTGGTAAGTTCGGGCAATCCCACGGCAGGTGATCCGATCCGGAGAGAGACCTTTAATCGAGCGATCATCGAAAAGGATTTCACCTTCCTCGGGTTGATAATACCCGGTAATGCAATTGAAGAGGGTTGTTTTCCCCGCCCCATTGGGACCGATGATGCTGGAGATGGAATGCTTAGCGATTTCCAAATCGAGCCGGTTGACAGCCACCAGCCCTCCAAAACGCTTTGTCACACCGCTGGCCGATAAGAGACTCACGTGGCCTTCTCCGTTGTTGAAGTATCTTTCTCTCCTATAACCGCTCCATGCAATTCCATTTGTCTTCGTCGAGAGGGGATGAAACCTTCAGGTCGAGCGATCATCATAACAATCAGTAGAAGCCCGAAGAGCAATAAGCGGTAATCGGAAAATCTGCGCAGGATGTCCGGCAAAGCAATGAGGGCGAACGATCCCACCACAACCCCAGGGATGCTTCCTAAACCTCCGATGATGATCAGACAAAGGACATTGATCGAAACGAAAAGGTTGAAGTTATCGGGAAAGATTGAGCCTTGCCAGGCAGCGAAAATCGCACCTCCCAGACCGCCAATAAAGGCACCGACGGCGAAGGCAAGCAGCTTGTAGCGGGTGGTATTCACCCCAATCATTTGAGCCGCATCTTCATCTTCACGCATTGCAACCCAAGCGCGACCGATTCTTGATTGATCCAAACGATTAGTAATAAATACAGCCAGGATGAGGAAGACCAAGATCATATAGTAGAAGTGTGTACCCGTTTTCAATTCGATACCAAAAAGAAAGGGGGAATCAAGCCCAATGACTCCTTGTGAGCCATTGGTTAGATGGGTTAAATTGGTTACCAACATCCGGATGATCTCCCCAAATCCAAGCGTGACTATCGCCAGATAATCACCTCGCATCCGTAGAACCGGAATCCCTAGAAGAATCCCGGCGATAGCAGCCATAAGGGCAGCGAGTGGAAGCACCAGCCAGAAGGAAAGGTGGATATTAAATTTCCCTGATGCCAATAGCGCGAAAGTATAGGCGCCAATAGCGTAGAAGGCGACATAACCGAGATCCAATAATCCTGCGAAACCGACGACAACATTCAATCCAAGTCCTAAGAGCGTGAAGAGGCCAGTGTAGCCGATAACGCGCACCCAGTAGGCACGTTGCTGGAACTCGAACATTGGGAAGACTGCCAGGATAAGAACGGAAAGCAGAATCAATCCGAACCTGGTACGCGAACTCACAGGGGGGAAACGCAATCGCTGAAAAACGGTTTTCAACTTTTTCATCAGTCGCTCTGCCCCTTATTTAGGTCGACTTTCTTCCCAAGATTCCGGTTGGCTTGAAAATGAGGAACAAGACGAGCAAGCTGAAAGCGACAATATCCTTATACACGGCAGGCAGGAATTGGACGCCAATGACTTCAGCCAGCCCGAGAATATATCCGCCTATCATCGCTCCTGGAATAATGCCGATGCCGCCTAATACGGCTGCCGTGAAGGCTTTTATGCCGGGCACGAAACCCATCGTGGGTCGGATCATCAAATAGAACATTCCCATCATAACGCCCGCGATCCCGGCCATTGCAGAGCCAATGAGAAAGGTTCTTGAGATGACTTGGTCGACATCAATCCCCATCAGGGCGGCGACATCCTTATTTTCGGCGACTGCTCTCATCGCCTTGCCCAGGCGGCTGTAGCGGACCAATAAATAAAGACCAATCATGGTGATGATCGATAGGATAATAATGATAACACGGCCATGACTGATATAGATCTCGCCTATTTCGAAGCCTCCCGTTCCGAATACCCCGGGATATGTTTTTACTTTGGCTCCTCCGAATGTCTCCAAGATTCCTACAACGCCATCTTGGATAGCAATTGGGAAGACCCTATGACCGAGAATGGTTAGTCCGGTAACGGCTTTCCCCATCGATGGCAAAAGCCGGATCAATTCCTGAAGGAAAATGGACATCCCAATGGCGCTGATCAATGGCGCCAATCGCGCCGCGCGGCGCAAGGGTCGATAGGCCAATCGTTCAACGGTCACACCAGTGATGGCTGAGCCAATGGTTCCAGCAAGGAAGGTGAGCACAACCGCGAGCAGGAAGCTGGTATCGTACAATCCTGCCTTCTGCAGACGCGTCAGGGTGTACAAACCAACATAGGCTCCAACCATGAAGATTTCGCCATGAGCGAAATTAATCATGCCCAGCACACCATAGACCATGGTGTATCCCAGGGCAATCAGCGCGTAGAAGCTACCGACAGTGAGGCCATTGATCAATTGCTCCGCAAAAGTCGACCAATCAAATCCCATGGCTTTCCTGACTCCTGTCATTATCCTGGGCGGGATTTATGGCGCCCAACGAGGGATACAAAAACTTACTCCGTCCTCTTGATATTCGAACTTGCTAAGTGCTTTTAATACATGGATGGCTTCCGTACTGCCGCCATTTTCCAGGAAAATCGAAAGGCTATTCGTTTTCCCATCTCCTGTGGTTGCTTTCGCCAAATCGACATAACCGCGAACTGCGCTCTTATCGTACCATCCCCATACAAGGACATCTAATTGGTATTGTAAAGTAACTAGATCGACAGCATCGGCATTTTCTAGAGAAATCGGAATCCGAACAAGGGTGACATTCTTTAATGTCGAGATGGCTTCCAGTAGCCGATCATAAGTATGCTCTTGGATATCGAGCTCAGGACCGCCCTCGTAACGCCATTGAGCGACACCGACCATCAGTTTAGGATAGTCATCCCCCTGATATCGATCCTTTGATGCATTTGAGCAAGATATTATCAAAAGCGTCATGAGCGCAATGGAAAATAGCTTAATACAGTAATTGAAAATCTTCGATGATATCGTGACTGAGCTGCTAAAGCGTTTCATTTCAAACTGATTTAAGTTGTTTTCGCTGATAAAAACGAATCCAAGTGATTTGGATTCTCATGTCATATGGCTAAGACGATGGGTAGCCGCCTAGCGATTCGGGAGGCAGAATATATACGGTCTGCCTCCCGAACCCAGCGAATTATCTTCCTCTCGGTAAGAACGAGTCAGGCGGACCTATTCGCCGAAGTCGACTTCCTTGACCTCAACGAATTCCCCATTTTCAACTTTGAAAACGGTGATGGACACCTTGCCAAGGTCGCCGGTCTCCGTGAACTCCAGGTAGCCGGTGATGCCCTCGTAGGGCGTGGCACGGATCTTATCCGCAAGGGCTTTTCGGCCAATCACTAAGTTGCCATCGGGATCGATCTGTGCGACTGCATCTGCAGCTTGCAGGATGATTTTGGCAGCATCATAGGAACCAGGAGCGTAGGCCACAGGTGCGCCGAATTTCTCCGTGAAGCGCGCTTCAAAGTCATCATAACCGCTTGCACCACCTACAGCGCCAAAAGTAGCGTAACTACCTTCTGCTGCACCGCCAGAGGCATCGATAAAGGTCGGTTTGGATTTGATCCCGTCAGGTCCCATGAAAACACCTTCGAAACCCGCACCGCGTAGCTGACTAATGAGGAGCGCCCCTTCGGCATCCATTCCGCCGAAGTAGACTCCTTCAGGATTGCCAGCCAAGATGGTGGCGATGACTGCGCTGTAGTCGGTATCGCCACGCGTGATCCCCTGAATGTCCGTAACCGTACCGCCGGCTTCCTCGAATTTCACTTTCACGGCTTCGGCGATGCCCTGGCCGTAAATGCTTTGGTCATGTAGGACAGCCAAGGTCTTTAGGCCAAGATCCGTGTAAAGATGCCCAACGGTAACTTGGGCTTGCAGGTCATCGTTGGCGACCACGCGGAAGATGTTTTCAAAACCTCTGGCTGTGACGATAACAGCAGTCGAAGAAGGGGTGATCATCACGATGTGGTGCTCAGCATAGATTTCCGTGGCAGGCACGGTGGATGGCGAACACATCGGACCGACGACGCCCAGGATGGTCGGATCGGCGCCGAATTTCTCTGCGACTGTGACCCCAGGGGCGCCTTCACAGCCATCATCTCCGCCTTCCACGATCAATTCCCAGCCTTTGAGATTGCCGCCGAAGTCCTCAACCGCTAGAGTGACGCCATTGAGCATGTCCGTCCCGTAAACTGCGTAAGCGCCAGCCAGTGCAGAAGATAGTCCAAGTTTGACCTCTGTTCCTGGCTCATATACGATCAAACCCCATTCATCTTCATACACAAAGGGGACCTCCGTGGGAGCCGTAGTTGGCGCCGTTGTCGGAGGCGGCGCTTCGGTCGGTGCAACAACTTCCGTTGATACTGGCGCCAAAGTTGGGGTTTCTGTTGCTTTGCATGCACTAAGGACCAGGGTGACAACGACAAGCATTCCTATTAGGGACAATAGCTTCTTTTTCATCTCGACTTCTCCTCCTTAAGAGAGTTTGAGAATTTTATGGAACTTGAGTATGTGAGAACAATGAACCTACCTCGATAACCACCTCTCCTTTCTTCGCATTTGAATTAGATTAATAAATTGAAATGCCCCCAAATTAGCTACCGTTCAGAAGGAGATGGTCCCTCCGGCGGTATATTAAGAGAGAATTTTACCAAGATATGGCCAAATGATCAAGAAAAATTTTAGTCAATTTTTAAATGATCATCCTTTTTCTGAACCAGCTGATTTCCCTTCTGAATCGCCTCCATCAATAGCGAGGGAAGAATGAAATGTCCCAAGAATAAGATAGGTCGCCAGATCATTCCTGGCTTTGGTTGCATCAAATGCTTTCATTTAGACTTTCCTTGGATGATTGAGGAGTGAGATTGCCGCATTAATTCTGATAAATTATCCCTCATGTAATCTTTTTCTTTTCTCAATATGGAAGATCTCTATCAGCTGCAAAGCGCCTGTCTACAATTAACCACAAAGCTCTTCGAATAATTTGTTATAGACTTTATTGGGAAAACCATATGAAAAAAAATATAAGGACTTATGATTGGTTGGTAATTGCTCATGATGGATTAGGGATTGTTACATGAAGAACAATGAAGGGGCAGTCCCGTCTGTTGAGATGCTTCTGAAGAAGACAAACAAAAGATAAGCTATTTATTTTGTCTTGGGTGATGCAGATGCCTTCTTTTGTCGAAGGCTGAGAAGTTGATCACGAATTTGATAATCGGTTCCACGCAGCTTTGTCGCTAGGTCTGTGGCCAGGTTGCGCATTAATTGGAACCCCAATAGGGTGTCTTGTTCACAGAGTTGCATCAGCTCGTTTCGGGGAAGGATTAGGACGCGGGTGTCAGGGTTAGCGCTGCGCGCCGATGCTGATCGTAAACCTTGGTCTACAAGAGCAACCTCGCCAAAGGATTGCCCGCGTTGAAAGAGGGCGATTCTCTGTGGTTCGCTTTTGGCGTGTCTTTCCCCGCTTACCAGAGCAGGATCAACGAGGATCTCAACTTCGCCTTTGATGATCACATAGAGCTCATCGCCAAAGATGTTTTCTTTGAATATGATCTCACCCAGGCCGTAAGATCGTTCCTGACACAAAGTACTTGATTTTTTCTAACCACTTCTCGTCGATCCCCCAGAAGATTTCGGTTTGCTTCACTATGGCAGAAATTATCATCGTCATGGGCTCTCAGGAATCCTCATTCAGCCTAGCATAGGCATCATGAACTTGGAATAGTTCGATTGCTTTTATTACTACATTCGGTTTATGCTGATCTAAGAAATGAAAAAATTTTTCTCTTGTTAGCTGGATGGAGAATATTAATAATTCGGCGCTATTGATGCTTGACGACATCGCCAGGGTCCGCTACGATAGAAATGGGTGTGCTGGAGGAGGGAAACCATGAAAATCGGAATGATGGCGGATCTCTATACCCCTCATATCAGTGGGGTGACCAATTCTATCAACCTCACCAAGCAGATGCTACAAAAGAAAGGCCATGAAGTGTTTGTATTCACCTTTGGGGACCTGGACTACGAGGATGAGGAGGAGAATATCATCCGTTCTCCCGGCATGCCTGTGGCTGATACGGGAATTTACATTGGTTTTCGACATACTCGCACAGCGCAAAGGCTGATCCAGAGCATGGATATCATCCATGTGCACCACCCGTTCATCAGCGGGCAACTGGCGCTCCATTACGGCCGTCCTTACCGCATCCCGATCGTCTTCACCAACCATAGTCGTTATGACCTGATGGCCCAAGCCTATTTCCCCTTGTTACCTGACCAGGTAGGGACAGCTCTCCTTAGCGCCTATTTGCCGCATTTCTGTCGTGAAGTTAATCTGGTCATTGCTCCTTCAAGAGGGCTTGAAAAAGTGCTTCGGGAATTGGATATCGATGTCCCCATCGAAATCATTCCCAATGGCGTCGATTTATCGCCTTTTTCCAAGGGGCTTGATCCAATCTCGCGAGAGGAATTGGGCGTGGGAGAGGAAGAAGTCCTTTTAATCAATGTCGGACGTCTCAGCCCGGAGAAGAACCTGACTTTTTTAATTCGCGCTTTTGCTGGAGTACAAGCTGCCTATCCCGGGACGCATTTGATCCTGATCGGTATAGGCTCAGAAAGGGACAATCTCGAGCACCTCACAGCTCAAATGGGACTTGAAGACTTTATCCACTTCACAGGGGCGATTGAATATGAGCAAGTCCCATGTTATCTTGCAGCTGCAGATGTCTTTGTGATGACCTCAATTGCTGAAGTTCATCCCCTTTCAGTCATCGAGGCATTGGCTGCCGGATTGCCTGTCCTTGGCATTCAATCTCCTGGTGTCGGTGATACGATTGTTGATGGAGAGAATGGTTTGTTAAGCGCCAACGATCTGGCCATATTCACAGCCAAATTGACAAGGTTGATCTCTGATCGTGAGCTGCGAGCTAAGCTGACACAAAATGCACGCGCTTCCGCCCAACAATACTCGATTGAGCGAACGAGTGATTTATTGGAAGAGCATTATATCCGCTTGCGAAAGAAGCGTACTAAAAAGAAAAGGCCCCTGCCCAATCTCTGGCAACGATTTCGGGATCGGATAGGATGAAGACGAAAAGCCTGGGACCTCTCGGCGAAGCTCTTGCTGAGGAGCGATTGAGAGCCCTAGGCTATGCCATTTTAGACCGCAATTGGCGGACTCGAGAGGGAGAGATTGACATTGTTGCAAAAGAGGGGGAGGTGATTGTGTTTGTCGAAGTCAGGGCAAGAAGGACAAGGACCTTTGGTTTGCCGGAGGAATCGATCACCCCTCAAAAACAGGAACGATTGATGAAAACGGCTCTAGCTTATCTTGAAGAAAACCAGCTCTACGAGATGGATTGTCGCTTTGATTTGATTGCTCTCGAGTGTTCGAAGGGAGGGGAAGTGGTGCGAATGGAGCATTATATCGATGTGATCGATGCGGATGGCGGATGGATTCAATAGAAAAGCAACCACCAGTCCTCGTCTTCCTGGGTCCAACCGCAGTCGGGAAGACGAAATGGTCCTTGCGAATTGCCGAGAAACTAGAGGGCGAAATCGTCTCCATGGATTCGCGCCAGATTTACCGCGGGATGGATGTCGGCACCGCCAAACCGACAGCAGAGGAGAGAAAGCGGATCCGTCATCATCTGATCGATGTTGCTGATCCAGATGAGACTTGGAGCCTGGCTGAATTCTGTCGAGCAGCGCTTGAAGCGATTGCAGACATCCATCTGCGTAGTCGCTTACCTTTTCTTGTGGGCGGGACTGGACAATACATCACCGGCCTCTTGGAAGGGTGGGTTCCTCCATCCCGGCCGGCCAATCAGGCACAGAGAAAAGAATTGGAGGCTTTCGCCGTGCAGCATGGCAATGAAGCGCTCCATAAAAGATTGGCTGAAGTTGATCCCCGGTCGGCGGCGCGGATCGCCTCGACCAATGTGCGTCGAGTTGTCCGGGCGCTCGAGGTTTTCTCTTCTACTGGCATCCCTGCCAGCCAATTACGAAGAAAGGAACCCCCTCCTTTCCGTGCCCTTAAGATCGGCCTTTATCTGCCAAGGCAAGAACTATACAAACAAATAGACGCGAGGATTAATGCCATGATGGAGGCAGGGCTTGTAGAGGAGGTTCGTGCATTGTTGAATCAGGGCTTTTGTCCGGATCTACCTGCAATGTCCGCCATTGGGTATAAGCAAATTGCTTTGGCACTCTTGGGGAAGGTCAGCATAGAGGAGGCGGTTCAGCAGATGCGTCGATTAACGCGCCAATTCGTCCGGCGGCAAGCGAATTGGTTTAAACGATCTGATGCGGAAATCCATTGGTTTGATGTGCGTGAAGAGGTCGAAGAACCGCTTCTAAGATTAATCCGTTCCTGGTTGAACGAGTAGCGAATGATAGCTGAGCGAAATTTCCTCTCCCCAGAGGGGAGAGGGTAAGGGTGAGGGGCGGATCTTCACCCTCATCCCCAACCCTTCTCCCTTACAGTGAGAAAGAAGCGAAATAAGGTTAGGGTCAGGGGTGGATTTCCAGCGTTAAGTCTTACTCCCTTGGCAGGCTGGCCCTGGATAGCCAGGTCCCCAAATGATGAATGGCCATAATCGTCAGACTGATTGCCATTCCGGGAGCAAGCGCCAAATAAGGGACGGTCATAAGGTGAAGACGGCCGGCATTGAGCATTGCACCCCACTCAGGAAGGGACGGATCTCCTGCGAAGCCGAGAAATGTAAGGGTAGTCGTGCCGAGGAATGCCCAGGCGATGTGGATGGTGGCGAGGGCGATGAGATGGGAAAGGGCGTTGGGCAGAATGTGAAAAAGGGCAGTCCAAACTCGACCAGCGCCAAGCGCTTGAGAAGCCTGGATATACCCATGGGTTTGGATCTGTAGAAAGATCGTCCGGCTGATACGCAGGAAACCAGGGATGCCACCAATTCCCACGGCGAGGATCACCGTGGTCAGCCCGGATCCCATCCCGGCTACCAATAACATTGCCAGGAGCAAGCCGGGGATGGCAAGGAGAGCATTGGTTAGCCAAAGGATGATGCGATCAGGCCAGCCTGGAAAACTGGCAATGATCAAGGCGCTTACGCCACCGATCAGAACGGATAGACAAGCAGCCAGGAAGGAGGCGCTGAGGCTCGTTCGGGCGCCATAGAGAAGTCGCGTCCATAGGTCTCGCCCCAGAGCATCGGTGCCGAGAAAGGAGCGTTCATTGGGCGCTTGGAGAGGGTTATCAACCGGTTGAATGGGGGAAAAGGGTGTGATCAAGGGGGCGAGTAGGCTCAATGCGATGATGAGCAACAACCAGGCGATTGCCAGACCAGTAAGCACGGTGAGCTTCATAGCGCCCCCTCTAAGCGAGGATCAATGAGCAAGGCGAGGATGTCCGCCAGGCTTTGGCTGAATGTGTAGATCAGCGCGGCCAAGACGACAATCCCTTGCGCAATAGGAAAGTCCCCTTGCAGGATGGAGGAGACCAGAAGGCGGCCAAGGCCAGGCCTTGAAAAGACGGTCTCGGTAACGACGGTCCCGGCGAAGAGGAAAGCCGCTTCTAACGCTCCTAATGAGATGACAGGAGGTAGGGAGGGACGTAAGGCGTGCCAGAGCAGCCGAAATCTTCCAGAGATGCCTCGTGCTCTCGCAGCCAGCATGTAGGGTGCCTGTATGCTCGCTTCCAAACCGGATTGAACCACACGCGAAATCGGCCCTGAGGAAGAAAAACCCAACACTAAAGCGGGTAAGATCAGGCGTTTAAATAGAAATAAATTCATGGAGTTCATAATATCTCGTAGTGTTCCGGTAAAGAAAAGGATTGCGAGGATGCCGGTGAAAGCAACTGGAAGACCCATCGCTAAACTGGCAATGTTTTCGGAGACAACACCAATGACCGATCCTTTTTTCCAGGCAGCGCAGGCGCCCATCAAAAGGCCTAAAAAACCCGCAATCAAGAAAGATAGGAAGGCGAGCGTCGCTGTGGCTGGGAACTGTTCGAGGATGACTTTACTTACAGGCCGACCGGTGTAGAGAGAGGTCCCCATATCACCACGAAACATGGAGAGTAGGAAGTCAATGTATTGTAGTATCAGAGGTCGATCCAAGCCGAGCATCTTCCGAAGCTGTTCAACCCGCTCAGGAGTAGCCAAACCTTGAGAAAGCAAACTTGCCAGGGGATCGCCCGTCGCCAACCGCAAAGCGAAAAAGGTAAGCGTCACTGCAGCCCATGCAGTAACCAGACCGTCCACAAGGCGTCGGAATATCGCGGTTAGCGCTTTAGGTGTAGATCGATTAGAAAAGGAAACCATCCCTGGGATGAGAAACGCAGGCCTTCAAGCCCCGTTCGATTGATGACGAGATTGACATAGTCACGAATCGGTAAGATCAATGCTTGCTCGCGAATGATTTCTGCAAGCTGAGTGTAGCAGGTTTGCCGTTCTGTTAAATCTGATGAAGCTTGAACGGCAAGTGTGAGCACTTCATCGATCTGAGGATCGTCCACTCCGCTCCAGTTGTAGAGCCCCTGACTATAGTAGAAGGGACGCAGTAAATCAGGGTCTGATCCAAAGAAATTGATGCCGATGGCATGATAATCGGCGGTTGTCTGAGCTTGCTTCAATGGACCGAAGCCGGGCGCCACCTCGAGACTGACTTCAGCGCCAAGGTTGATCCAGGCCGCCTGGATTAACTGGCCGACTTCAGGATTCGATCCCCAATTGGGCACAACGATATGCAATTGAAGTGGTCGCCCATCGCGTATCCGAACTCCAGATGGTTCTTCCCATCGCCAGCCGAGTTGCTCCAACGCTGCGGACGCTGCCTCTGGATCGAATTCGGGATAGGGGTATTGGGAAACATAGCCCAGGGTAGATGCAGACAACGGTCCTTCGGCAACGGGGGAATAGGGTCCAAACACCGTCTCAACGATGAACTTCCGATCAATGGCCTGGATTAACGCCTGGCGCATGCGTACATCATCTGTTGGCGCATGCTGGGTATTGAAGAACAATTGCAGCGGTTGGCCAGGGATCGGGACGGCATGAAGTTGAAAATCCTCCTTGGCTGCCAGCCGGGCAGCATCCTGTTGGGGGACTTCGCCGATGACATCGACCTCGCCGCTCTCCAAAGCCAGGCTGCGTGTCGCCGGATCCTCGTAAAAACGAAAAACGATTTCATCAATGGCAGCGGTGGATTGCTGATAGATGGTCGGTCCCCAGGCGTAATCGGGATTGCGTTCCAGGGTGATATGATCGTTGGCGATGTATTCGATGAAGCGATAAGGTCCAGTCCCGACCTGGTGGAATTGATAATCCGTCACTCCCCACTTTTCAAGTGCCGCTGGCGAAGCCATCCCAAGATAAACCTGTGCTAGGGAATCCAACAACGGTGCGAAAGGTTCTCTAAGATGGAAAGATATTGTGAAATCGTTCACAACTGTGACATGATCTAGAGGGCCGAGCATGATGCTCGCTTTCTGGGAAACGTGTTCGGGATTGAGGATATAAGCGATATTATCCTCTACTGCTTGGGCATTGAAACGGGTGCCATCATGGAAGAGGACATCCTCACGCAGGATAAAAGTATAGACCAGCCCATCCTCGGAAATTGTCCATCGCTCAGCCAGGCCAGGGACGAATTCCCTACTCTGTGGATCTTGGAAGACCAGGGTATCATAGACAGAACTGAGAGGGATGCCCAACTCCGAAGAGGCATTGATGTGGGGATCGATCCCCGTAGGGGCAAGGGTGAGGCCATAAACGATGGATTCTTTTTGGCCGGGATTCCGGCCGCAAGCGGCGGAGAAGAAAAGGAGACTAAGTGCAAGAAGAGCGGTATGGCGTTTCATAGTTCATCTCATGGTTGCCGAGCGAGGACCATGGCGCCGATTAGACCGGCGTCATCTCCTAATTCGGCAGATAGGACTTCTAATGAATCAAGATAAGCAGGATGGATGACCTCAGCGCTTAAGGTTTGCTTGATTGGCTCGAACAGGGATTCCCCTACTTGCGAAAAACCTCCCCCGATAATGATGCGTGCAGGATTAAACACATGGACCAAACTAGCAAGGTGGCTTCCGATGGCCTGACCAGCTTTCTCGATCGCATCAATCGCCAACGCATCCCCATTCTTCGCAGCATGACCAATGATAACCGCATCTATCTCATCGATATCATCGATCATGTCTATCATCATAGAGGGCTGGCCGGCTTCCAGCCGCCGGCGCACATAACGGGCAATTGACGGGCCAGAGGCGATCGATTCGATGTGTCCACGTTGACCGCAACCACAGCGTGGTCCATCACGGACGACAGTCATATGTCCCAATTCTCCCCCCAGGCCATTCGCCCCCAGGAGTAAATGACCATGTGTGATCACCCCGCCACCAATCCCGGTGCTGATGGTTAAATAGATAAGGTCCTCTACCCCTTTCCCGGCGCCATGTTTCCACTCGCCTAACGCTGCCAGATTGGCATCATTATTGACGACAACCGGACAGTTGAAGCGTGAGGAGATCTCCATGGCAATGGGGACATCCTTCCATCCGGGCAGATTAGCCATGCTGAGGACCATTCCCCGAAATGGATCAAGGGGACCTGGAGAGGCGATGCCGATGCGAAGTCCGGATGGGTCGGAAGGAAGGACGCTTTTAATCGCTTTTTCGATTCGATCCAACACCGCCTGCGGACCAGCTTCAGCCCGGGTTGGGATTTTGATTTGCTGGCCGGGAAGAGGCAAATCGTTCGGGAAGTAAGCAGCCCGAATGTGCGTCCCCCCAAAATCGATAGCGATTATTGGATCCATGCGGAATATATTATAAACGCTTGATGAATTCGATAGCCAGCTTTAGAATGCACAAACCATGAGTAAGAATATTACACCGATACGACAGCAATACCTAGAGATCAAACGCAAATTCCCTGATACCATTCTTTTCTTCCGCTTGGGCGATTTCTATGAGACGTTCGATGAAGATGCCCGGATCGCATCCAGGGAATTGGATATCGTGCTCACATCGCGTAATGTCGCCAAAGGTAATCGTGTACCCATGGCAGGGATACCCCACCATGCTGCGGAGAATTATATCGCTCGTTTAATCGAGAAGGGATACCATGTCGCCATTTGCGAACAGATGGGGGATACCCCTGTCCGTGGGCTCTTTCCTCGCCAGGTTGTGCGGGTGGTGACCCCTGGCACGATTGTAGAGCAGGGGCTTTTACCAGGAGATGCGAATAACTATCTGGCTTCGATTGTCCTCACTTCGAATGCGGCGGGATTTGCTTATGCTGATGTCAGCACGGGGGAATTTGCGGCGACTGAAATAGCCTCGGATGATCTGATGAATGTACTCCGGCATGAATTAACTCGCCTCAATCCTGCAGAAGTTTTGCGTCCAGAGATGGCTAATCTGGACCCCATCTGGCATGGGCACATCACGCCACTCCCCGAATGGCGTTTCGAAGTCGATCGTTGTGAAGAAAAATTGTTGGAACATTTCGGGGTGGCCACGCTAGAGGGTTTCGGCCTGGAGGGGAAATCGCTGGCAATTCAAGCAGCAGGGGTGATCGTGGATTATCTTGGGGAAACCCAGAAGGCGGCGCTTCAACTCCTGGCGGATCTATCGACGTACACACTCGACGAGTTTATGACCCTGGATGCTTCCACACGACGTAACTTGGAAATTAGTGAGACTATTCGTAGCGGTGAGGTGAAGGGTTCCCTCCTCGGTTCGATCGACGCGACGGTTACGCCCATGGGGCGTCGCTTGTTACGGCAATGGCTGGGAAAACCTCTAGTGAATGTGGATCAGATCCGAAACCGATTGGATCAAGTGGAGGAGCTCTACACAGATGGTTTATGGCGGGTTGAAGTACGAGATACCCTTTCCAGCATCGGTGATCTCGAACGTTTGACCAACCGAGCGGTGGCGGGCATCGCTGGGCCGAAAGATGTCGCTTCTTTAAAGGAGCTTGTTTCTGAACTTCCAAAACTCTGCGAACTTCTTCACCTACATGAATCGAAAGCCATCCGCACATTGGAGGGGAATCTGGATCCGTGTTCGGATGTGGTTCAATTAATCGAGCAAGCGTTGGTGGAGGAGCCGCCCGCAACGCTCTCTCAGGTGGGGATCATCCGGCCCGGCTACTCCGAGCAACTCGATCAGGTTGTTGCTGCTTCGCGTGAGGCACGCGATTGGATTGCTAACCTGGAGGAAGTCGAGCGGGAACGGACTGGCATTAAAAACCTCAAAGTTGGCTATAACAAAATCTTTGGCTACTACATCGAGGTAACCAGGTCCAAAACGGATTTGGTGCCACCAGAGTACATCCGCAAGCAAACATTGACACAAGCGGAGCGGTACATCACTCCGGAGATGAAGGAGGTTGAATCGCTGGTCCTCAATGCCGAAGAGCGTATCCGCGAAATCGAAACGAAACTATTCCGTGAGCTCCTGGGGAAAATCTCGCAACATGCATCCCGCCTGCTCACTACCGCAAGGACATTGGCGCAGTTGGATGTGGTTTCCGGATTGGCAGAGGTCGCTGCTAAGAAGGGCTATACTCGACCGGAGGTGATCGACGAGGATGTCTTGGAGATATGCGATGGAAGACATCCCGTGGTTGAAGAGTTCTCGGTGCGTGCTCAGTTTGTTCCCAATGACACTATACTGGAAGCAGGCGAGAGGATACGCATCATCACTGGTCCAAATATGTCAGGCAAATCGACGTACCTCAGGCAAATCGCACTCATTGTCTTGCTGGCACAGATGGGAAGTTTCGTCCCTGCCCGTTCAGCCCGATTAGGGATCACCGATCGGATCTTCACCCGTATCGGAGCTCAGGACGAAATCCACATGGGTCAGTCCACATTTATGGTGGAGATGGTTGAAGCCGCCAATATCCTCCACCATGCCACCCATCGTAGTCTTCTAATCCTGGATGAGATCGGCAGAGGAACTAGCACTTATGATGGTTTATCCATCGCCTGGGCGGTAGTCGAATATATCCATAATCATCCCAGGATTCGAGCGCGCACCTTTTTTGCCACCCATTATCATGAACTGACCCAGCTTGCGGAGGTATTGCCAGGGGTGCGGAACTACAATGTGGCTGTGTCGGATGAAGGGGGGCAGGTTGTTTTTCTGCATAAAATCATCCCTGGCGGCGCTGATAAATCCTATGGGATTCATGTGGCTGAGCTCGCTGGTTTGCCACGACCTGTCATTAATCGTGCTCAGGAAATCCTCTCCAACCTCGAAACCGAGTCGAGAGAGATGAGGACAGGTAAGGAGATTGTCATTCAACAATTGACTTTTTTCCCCGAGAAGAACCCATTGTTTGAAGAGATCCAAAAATTAGAAATCGACTCTCTTTCTCCCTTGCAGGCCTTGAATAAACTTTATGAATGGCAACTGATGCTTAAACGGACTCAAGAGGATTCTGAAGAAGAGCAGTAGAATGCTATTGATCTGCTCACCCCCTGGGGAGAATGTGAATAGCAGAAACTGGTTGCGTTGGGCAACTATTTTGAAAATAGAGCCAAATAATTAAAGGGCTGAATCGATATATCATTCTGAGTGGAACGAAGAATCCCTGCGCTGATCCCATAAAAAGCGAATTCTCAGAGATCCTTCGTTGCGGAGTTTATCCTGAGCGAAGCCGAAGGGCTCCTCAGGACGACATATTTATGGCCGATTTATATTCGTTGTTGTAGCAGTTGACCGCCATGGGCAGCCGCAGAGTAACCGAAGTCAGCTTCTGTCCCGGTTGAACGATTGCCGATCGTCCATGGGGAGCCAACAACAAACAGAGCATACGACATCCCAAGTCTAAAAAAGTGGTAATGGCAGTTAATACCTCCCGCGGATTCCAGACCCGCGCGAGGTTTTACGCACCTCCCTTGATCAATCCGTAGGCTGTGAAAGTTCCCACCTTGGCACTGAAAAGCGACTTACTTGAGGAGAGTCATAGGGTCACACGGTTGTGCATCCCAGGGGGAAAAGGATCAAATTGATTCATTACGGATTACAAGCAATGATGTCAAGTGGAAGACAGCGAGCTCAGTTTAAGATGTGCTAAAAGAGATCAGCGTTGACGATTGACAAGGAATAGAATCAAGCCTCCAAAGGAATAAATCAATCCCAGGAGAATCAGAGTAAATTTGACCACCGCACAAAAAGCAGCGATTTGAGGCCAAGGAGCGGCGACTGTTTTCAAGAGGAGGACGAGCAGGGCGCTGTTTTCAATGGCATCGAGGAGCGCGGCCAGCCATTGGCCCCATGCAAGCAAAATCCCCATCCGAACCAGAACTACGGACATGCGAGGCGAGCGCGCGGCCCAGATGCAAGCTAACCCGATGGTCGAGGAGTAGGTCAGCATGAAAAGAAAATCGAGTCCTAAGCCGAATGCCGCATATAATCTCGCCCTGACATCCCACGAACCAAGAATCGATTCCGCAGTAGCTACATCCCCGGCCAATTCATAAGACACAATCCCGCTTGGCGCCGAATCTGTCCTGAGAGGCTGATCCAGGGCATTAAATACGATCATAAATGCTATGGTGAGCAAGATGAGGGGCAGCAGAGAAGATGCAAAGGATTTTTTTAAGGGTAGGTCTTGAAATGGATGATTCATCGGGTTCCCTCGATATGGATACTTGTTTCAAGTCTCGATACTATCCGGCCGATCTCTAAACAAGATCGGTGTATTCCAATTCCACAGGTTGAGCGTCACCCAGGCCTAACTCTTTGAGTAACTCGGAAATTAGGGCAGCCTTTTTCTCTGCATCCCTCCTGGACCAGGTACGGCTCTTAATTTCTAGGAAATGGTCGTCGGTTTTCGGCTTCAGGATGGTATCCAAATTAATAAAAAATGGCTCACCACGATATCGCACCAGCCATCGCAAGCGATCTTTATTGATTTCGACTTCTGCGCTCGGTTTGAAATACTCACGATAGAACCGCAGACTATGGTTGGCAGGGGCGATGAAACGCGAACGTGAGAGTAATACAAAGTTGGGATACAAATGCTCCGCAGCAGGACCGATCAAGGTAAGGCGGTAGCGTACAGTGTAGACTTTTCCTTCTTGATCGACGAATTCATCCTCTCGGTATCGAAGTTTTCCTTGGGAGGAATCTGGAAAGGAGAAATAAGTATCGTATTCAATATAATGCGTGCTGCGAATAATATCGACAACATTGGATTCGAGTTTTTCGAGCACGGGAGCTGGATCTGGTATGCGTACCTTGATCTGCACTTCATAACTTTCTTCCTGCGTGGCGTCGCCAATGGCAATCAGCTTTGAAAGTACCGAACCTTCCCGTTCCAAGAGGAATCGATCGATATTTATTGCATAGTTATTTACTTCTGAGAAGAGGGGGGCTTCATCAATTGTCTGAAGGGCTTTCTCTCGCATTAGCCAACGCCCATTAACCATCACATCAGTGACATCAGCGGATTTAGCCGCGTAAATGATACGGGAATAAATAGCTTCTGGGTCTCTTGAAAAAGCGGGTTGTGCATGCAAGGTATGCAAATTGATAAGAATCAAGTCTGCCCGTTTGCCCACCTGGATTGAACCGATTAAGTGTTGCAGGTGAAGAGCTTTTGCACCCAAATTAGTTGCCAAGGATAATATGGAGCGAGCGGGGAGGGCGGTTGGATCCTTCGTGATCGCTTTAGCGATGAAGGATGCCAATCGCATTTCCTCGAACAAGTCGAGATCGTTATTTGAAGCAGCACCATCTGTTCCTAGACCAATGGCCAATCCCGCAGCAAACATCTCCGTGATCGGTGCAAACCCAGATGCCAATTTCAGGTTGCTGGATGGATTATGTACAACACCAGCGTGGTGATGTTCCAGGGTATGGATTTCCCCCTCGTCTACATGAACGCAATGGGCGGCAACTACCTTGCATCTGAAAAGCCCTAGTTTCTTGAGCCAGGGTACCAATGGCATGTCAAATAATTCCCGCCATTGATCCGTCTCTTGTTGTGTCTCTGCGATGTGAGTGAGTAGAGGGACGTCGTATTCCAGGGCGATGTCGATGCAGGCAGTGAGGATCTCTTCTGTGCAAGTATAAGCCGAGTGAGGGGCAATGGCTGGGATGACGAGGGGATGCCCTTGCCATTTTTGAATGAGGTCTTGGGCAGATTGAAGAGCATCTTCATAAGACTCGGCGTCTGGCGAAGGGAATTTCAGCACAGTTTCTCCGCAGATCGCTCGCATCCCAACCTCAGCCACCACCTTTGCCACATCATCTTCAAAATAATACATATCGGCAAAACAGGTGATCCCATTTTGGATCATCTCCGCACAGGCAATTAACGTTCCCAGCCGACAAAACTCGGGCGAGACGAATGTCCGTTCGACAGGAATCATGTACCCCATAAGCCAGACATCCAGGCGTTGGTCATCTGTAAGACCGCGGAGAAGTGTCATGGGAGCATGGGTATGACCATTGATTAACCCAGGAAGAAGGGCGTTCTGCTGGCAGTCAATAACCTGTTTCGCTTTGTGCATGGAAAGGATGTCAGAGGCAGAGCCCACAGCAATGATCTTGTCCTTCGCCACAGCGACAGCCCCCTCATGGATCACCTGGAAATTTTCGTTCATCGTAACGACAGTCGCATTGTGTAAAATCGTATCAACTTCTACCATGGACATCTCCTAATCGAGTTGGAGGTGATTATAGCAGTCAATGGCACTCCTTGGAGAACTTTTTTCTATGATCTGAGTGATCCTATGAAGAAGGGTGTATTCCGTCTGATGTTGCATGAATTCTCTGGTGTTGAGTATGGGGGTGGTGTGTGGCTATCCTAAGAAGAAAGTAAGGGCGAAGCATTCACTTTTGGTTGTTCCCAGCGGAACTTG
>CAYGXU010000046.1:0-22611 GCA_964353875.1 uncultured Anaerolineaceae bacterium
TGATGTGGAAACGGTTGATCAAGCCATCCGCAATGCCAAAGCGGATCCACGACCGTCACTCATCCTTTGTCGAACCCACATCGGCTATGGCTTGCCAACGCTTCAAGATACAGCCACCGCTCATGGGCAACCTGCGGGAGAGGAGGAATTGGCAGGCGCGAAGGAAAAACTTGGTTGGCCAAAGGAGCCGCCTTTCCTTGTGCCCGAGGATGTTCGTGAACACTTCCTGGAAGCGGGTAGGAAAGGCGGGGAGGCCCACAGGTCGTGGCAGGAGATGCTCGTGCGCTACCGAGAAGCCTATCCGGAGTTGGCCGATCATTTTGAGCGCACCCAGGGAGGGATATTACCCCAGGGATTGAAGACGATGTCATTTGCCGCCGATGGAAAAGGCCTGGCTACTCGCGCCTCTTCCGGGAAAGTTCTCAACCATTTGGCGTCAATGCTGCCCGAATTGATCGGCGGTTCAGCCGACCTGACCGGGTCGAACAATACCGATATCAAGGGAGAGCCGCATTTCAGCCGGGAGAATCGCGCCGGACGTTATATCTACTTCGGGGTGCGTGAACATGCCATGGGAGCGATGATGAATGGGATCGCTCTCCATGGAGGGCTGATTCCCTATGGCGGAACCTTTTTGGTCTTCTCCGATTACATGCGTCCTTCCGTCCGGCTCGCAGCACTGATGAAGAAACGCGTGATTTACATCTTCACACATGACTCCATTGGCTTAGGGGAGGATGGGCCAACGCACCAGCCGATCGAGCAATTGGCCGCCCTGCGAGCCATTCCGAACCTGACCGTAATCCGCCCGGCAGACGCCAACGAGACTGCTGTAGCATGGATGGTCGCTTTGGAAAACCAGTCCGGTCCTGTAGCGCTTGCGCTTACACGCCAGGCCGTTCCGACGTTGGATCGGGAGAGATTCGCATCCGCAGAGGGATTACGGCGTGGGGCCTATATCCTGGCGGATCTGGGTGAAGATAAGCCGGAAGCAATCTTGATGGCCTCCGGATCTGAAGTTGCCTTGATCCTCGAAGCCGGGGAACGTTTAGTTAAGGAGGGTCATTCGATCCGGATAGTCTCCTTCCCTTCGTGGGAATTATTCGCTGCGCAAGAAGCCAGTTATCGCAATGAGGTTCTTCCGATCGACATCTGTGCCAGGGTGGCGGTTGAGGCAGGTATTCCCATGGGTTGGCGAGAATGGGTCGGAGATGTGGGCGAGGTGCTTGGAATTCGTCGTTTTGGCGCTTCTGCAGCGTATAAAGAATTATATAAACAATTTGGATTGACCGTTGAGAATATTCTCAATACAGCTCACTTGGTTTTCTCGAAGACGTAGCGATCAGGAGAAGAGATCATGAAGGTTGCAGTTGCCGCTGACCACGCGGGATTTCCACTTAAAGATCGAATTATCCAGAGTATCCGCGAGGCAGGTCATAGCCCCATCGACTTTGGAACTTTTTCCGCTGAGCCTGTTGATTATCCGGAGTATGTCGAGAAAGTGGGTCGTGCGATACAACGTGGCGATGCAGAGCGGGCGATTATCCTATGTGGCTCCGGCGTAGGGGCGTCAATCGCCGCAAACAAACTGCGAGGGATTCGGGCAGGGCTTTGCCATGACACCTATTCAGCTCACCAGGCAGTTGAGCATGATGATATCAATGTTCTGACGCTTGGCGCACGGGTTATTGGGTCCGAACTTGCAGCGGAAATCGTCCGTAATTTCTTAGAAGCAAAGTTCAGTAATGAAGAGCGTCATAGACGCCGTCTTAAAAAGGTGATGGAACTCGAACAGAAAGAGTCGGCAGCGGAGGGATCATGAATAGGTTTAAAAGGTTGCATGAATTAGGTCAATCGGTCTGGTTGGATACCATCAGCCGAGAGCTGATTAGTTCAGGTGAATTGGCAGCTCTGATCAAGAAGGACGAGGTCCGCGGGGTGACTTCCAACCCGGCCATTTTCGAGCAAGCGATCATCGGGGGAGTCCAGTATAGCGATTCGATACGTGAGGGAGTACAGCGCGGTTTGGATGGGGATAAAATTCTGGATGAGCTCATCCTGGCTGATATCCGTACTGCCGCCGATCTCTTCCTGCCGCTCCATTGGCGATCGAGGGGGGTAGATGGATTTGTTTCTATAGAAGTTGATCCGGCGTTAGCTGATGATTCAGATGCTACTGTACAAGAAGCTCATCGATTATGGGAAGCTATCGATCGGCCGAATGTCATGATCAAGATACCCGCCACAGAAGCCGGGATTGGTGCGATAAGGGCTGCAATTGTAAAAGGGATCAATGTCAACGTCACGCTTATCTTTGCTCTAGGGCGCTATGCTCAGGTGATGGAAGCATATCTGGCTGGATTGGAAGAACGGCTAAAGAATGGTAAGCATCTCAATCACATTACGTCAGTCGCTTCATTTTTCGTGTCGAGAGTGGATACTGCTATAGACAGCGCTTTAATCGATCTTGCAAAAAGGAATCCGAGTGTTGCGAAAGCAGCTCTCTCGCTTCAAGGGAAAGCAGCCATTGCAAATGCAAAGCTGGCTTATGGTCAATTCAAATCCTTTTTTGACACTCAACGTTCCAAGCATGTATTGGGGCTTGGGGCGCGACTGCAACGTCCGCTTTGGGCTTCAACGGGCGCGAAAAATCCCGCCTATCCGGATACCTATTATGTTGACAATCTAATCGGCCCAAATACAGTGAATACTTTACCACCCAAAACTTTAGACGCCTACCGCGACCATGGTGAGGTCGGCCCTGGCCTAGAGGCTGGGTTGGAAGAGGCCGAAAACGCGATTACCGAGATCGAGAAACTCGGGATATCTTTAAAGGAAGTAACCTTCCAGCTTGAAAGGGATGGCGTGGAGAAATTTGCTCAGTCTTTCACCAATCTGCAAGAAGCGGTTCGGAAGCAGGTTGAATCCATTCAGGCTGGAGCTAAAGATTAGATCGCTTTCATCAGGCAGCCAGGCGCTTGAGTACTCCGTGAGGATGATTTCGATTGTGCAGGGTTTGTTCATTCATTGGATCGGATTTATCGAATGAATAAGGCGAAGTATGATGCAAAAAAACTATCCCATAAGATATCGAGTTCTCTTATCGATAGATATATTCAGTGAAAATCCACAACATCAGCATTGGGTCAATCAAATTGAGCCAGATCGAAAGGGATTATTTTGTCAGAAAGACCTGTTCAAGATGATCACTTCATGATTCTTGTTGCGTTTTTTCTGCTGACCCAGATGTGAAATTCAGGGAGTATAGAAAATCGTTACTGTGACAAACGAACTGCAGATCACGCTCTTTTGGAAACTAACATGAACATCCAAAACGATTTCTTGAGGATCAAAGAACTCAGACCACTGTCTGACCAGCGAAGGGGCGCAGTACATCGCGCCCTTGAAAATCTGATGTCTCCTCAGGTCAGTGTGAGGCTAGAGGCGATTGATCGATTGGTGAAGCTCGATGCTCATCGTCGGTCACCTTTGGTGGTCTCGATTCTGGCACAACGATTAAAGGAACCGGACTCTGAGGTGAGAGCGCGTATTGCAAGGGCATTAGCAGATTGTCTCCGGTCGCTCAGGGGGAAATGGCGACCACCTTGTCAAGTGCACACCCATCTCAAAAAAGCGTTAAGTGAGTTGGGGGAACAGGAGATAATCTGTGTATTGGAGCTTGTCACCTGGGGGCGTCTAGAATGCAGTATTGTTTGTGAATTATTACGTTGTTGTCCCATGAGTGGGGATTTCCTCTGCAGGATCGCTAATAGTCATCAATTCGAAATCCGCATACGTCTTATGGCTGTGGATATTATCGGGGCAAATGGAATTCTAGAGGCGATCCCAACCCTAGAGGCGCTTGAGAGAAAGCTGGCACAGCGCGCCGCAGGGCAATTAGCGATGAAATTTGCGCCGCAGATAACGGATGAAACCGAAATTCTTCTTCCCACATTGAGGAGGGCATTAGAGGAATTGGCAGAGGCGTCGATTTAAACGAAATGGGATCGAAAAGAGATTTCTCCAAGGAGCCAAGAATTTTAAATGGCAGTGGTGAAACCGTCTTCTCCGCCCTGCCAAATCAGGTGCTGGCTAACTTACGACACTCAGGTTCAGAGAATGCGCTCGTTTGGAACTTGATTTATCCCCTGGCCAAACCCACCATCAGTTTTGCATCGCTCATGACCCTTACTCCCCTTTGGGGCACAGTGGAGCTTGACTTTGAAAATGAAGCACTTGAGCTTGAGCCATATTACTGGGGTTTTAATATTCTTGGGGAGCCATTATTTGCTCTGGACTCAATATTGGAGCGTATCGATGGAAGCGGGCCTAAAACCGAAGTTGATCTCTTTCTTGTAGGCAAAACGGATATCGTACTGGTTGAAGCCAAGCATTTAAGTGGTCTGGGTCGGTGTTCGCGCTATGCTCAGCATCGATGTCCGGAAATCTACCTTTCGGGAGAGGATCGAATGCAGTCCTGTCGCTATTGGCAACCTGGTGAACAGGCATTTGGTCAGCATCTGGATTTTGGGAATCGCCCGAAACCAGGTGATCCCTCCCCAGCCTGTAATCGACATTACCAATTAGCGCGTACATTACTCGTAGGGATCACCCTGGCGAAAGAGTTGAGGTTGAACCCCCATCTTTGGCTGATTCTCCCTCGCAAGCGATGGCGAAATATGGAAAAAAACTGGCTCGATTTTGCCGAACGGGTACGAGATGAATGTTTATGGCGACAAATGCGTGTTCTTGCCTGGGAAGATGTTCAATCCCTTTCTGAATAATGCTAGGGAAGTAATCTCACCACATTCTTCCTGACTAATTTTCATTCGCCCAATTTTTCGGATGAAGAGCACTTTTTACCTACGCTCTGGCTTAAGGCTTTTCATGGATATCTGCGCTTTGACTAAGATTCACGATAAGACTGCTCTTTTTATGAGGCTCGGACACTGGATTCCGAGGGAACACACATTTCCTTCCCTCTAGATTACGACTTCATCGAGTTGGGCAGCAACATGAGGCTTCGGCAGGGAGGAGAAAGCTTCTGCTTCTCGTGAGTTATTTCAGAGCTAGGGGTTTTTTCTACCCCGAAGGGCGCCTTATTCGATAGGAGCTCAGACTCCGATCCCCCCAATGAGGGAACGAACATTGGTATACCCATAGGTCCATAGGATGGTCATCGCGATGGTTGAACGATGTCCAGAGCTACAATAGACCAGGATCTTGGCGTCTTTCTGCTTGGGCCATCCTGCCTGGAGGGTGATGAAGTCTTCCAGAGGCAGGTGGATTGAGTTTTTAATATATCCCGTGGCCTGCAATTCTTCCGAGCGGCGTACATCGATGACGACGGTAGAAGGATCGCCTTTTATTTCTTCGAGGAACGCTTCTGGCAGGATCGCTCCTTTATCCTCTGGCAGGCTGTTAAGCACGTCATTGAATCTTTCAAGAAGGCGCGCAGCGGGTTGCGCAGCGTTTTGAGAGTCACCTTCCGGCTTGCCTTTGACAACAGGATAACCAGATTGAGCCCAGCCGATAACCCCGCCATCCTTTAATGAAAACACCTCTCCCCATCCGAGTGCGCCAAGTAAGGTCATGGCAATCGAAGAGCGCCATCCGGAGTTACAATAGATGACTACCGGTGTGTCGAAAGCAGGCAGCAGAGCGATTTTATCTGGGGAAGCCAGTTCTCTCAGGGGGATGTGGATGGCGCCTTCGATATAACCAACCTCTTCGATTTCCGAGAGATCGCGGACATCGAGAAGGAAAGGGGGTGGGTTCTGACTGAGCATCGTATAGAGGGCCTTGATGCCAATACCATTGTAATTCTCCATATTATCTAAAAAGCCCTGGAAGGCTTGGTCAAGTTGCTCGGATTGTGGCTGTTGTTCATGGGGCTCGACTGTCAGAGGAAGATTAGCGCCATTGGTAGCTGATCCTCGCACGGCAGTAACATTAGGTGATTGAGTAGGGACTGTGGGATTGCTGCAAGAGTTGAGGAAGAGGATTGCCAGGAGGATAAGAAGGGAAGTTTTCTGTCGAAATCTCATGATGGTCATCCTTGATGGAGAATCGAGTTATTATTATGACATAAAAAACGCCTGTGATGTTATCTGATTTATCGGAATGTTGTACAGGTCCTATTGAACCTCATCTCATAGTCTGTCTCTTCTCGACCGCCTCACCATTAGATCGAATATGGCTCATTTTTCTCGCTTTTAATTTTCGAATGTGCGCAAATGACCATGGCGATGACGACTCAAGATAGAATAGCATAGGAACCTAATTCTGCGAAAGTCAGTCAAAATCCATGGATTGGTTAATAGACAGATCAGTGCTTGTTCTTAGGGGATTGCTAATGCGGATATCTCTCATCGAGTAGTCAGGAGAAGTCGATGGACTCAATACGGCCAGGTGAGAAGCCGGAGGAGATCGGGCAAAAATTGCGAGAGCTGCGCAAAGAGCGAGGTTTTTCTATCCGATCTCTGGCACGTGCAAGCGGCCTGTCCGCCAACGCGATCAGTATGATCGAGCGGGGACGAAGCTCCCCCTCGATAAATACACTATCGAAAATGGCGCAGGCATTGGGCATTTCCGTCAGCGATTTTTTCCAACTTAGAACGGAGAGAGAAGATGTTGTTTTTGTCCGGGCATCTGAGCGCTTGTGTGAGCCTTTTGAACGTGGCCGCTGGGAGAGTCTCGGTGGAGAGTCATTCAGCGGTCTGATTGAGGCTTATATTATGAATCTCGAGGTCGGTGCGACGATTGAATCCCAAGGTGTCGCCCATCCGGCTGATGAGTTGGTCTTCTGTCTCCAAGGTCAAGTGAAATTTCTGGTGGAGGGGGAGAGTTTTTTATTGACATCGGGGGATAACCTCTTACTCCGGTCTGGTCTGAAGCATCGCTGGAGCAACCATGGCATCACCGAAGCCAGTCTGCTGATTGTTTTATCAGGTTTTAAAGAGGCAGATCGCCCGTCCGTGGAGCGGATACGCTCTCAAGCTTGAATTTCGGAATTCCCTCTTGACGCATAGAACATATGTGCTATACTAGAGATGGTATCCCCTTAAAGGGGGATGCCCAAAGGAAATGCATGGAGATGAGAAAATGAGTGCAGCAAAAAGCGTGCAAGAGAGTGGAGCAAATCGTGAGGAAGTGCTCGATGGAGCATTACGAGAAATTGTCAAACGTTTTGGGGAAGGATCCGTGATGCGTTTAGGGGAGGCGTTGCATCTTAAAGTGGAAGTAATCCCTACCGGATCTCTGACACTCGATCTGGCCTTGGGTGTGGGAGGCATCCCGCGTGGCCGTGTGACCGAGATTTTTGGTCCTGAGGCCTCAGGAAAAACGACCCTTGCTCAACATATTGTTGCTGAAGCGCAACGTCGAGCAGGGGTGTGTGCCTACATCGATATGGAGCATGCCCTCGACCCGGATTATGCCCAACGATGCGGTGTCGATGTGAATAATCTCTATATTTCACAGCCGGATACAGGGGAACAGGCATTGGAAATTGCCGAAACCCTGGTGCGGAGCGGAGCGGTCGATGTGGTAGTGATTGACAGCGTTGCTGCGCTGGTGCCTCGAGCAGAGATTGAAGGCGATATGGGTGATGCCACCATGGGGATGCAGGCCCGCTTGATGAGCCAGGCATTGCGCAAGTTGTCCGGGGTGATCAAGCAGACGAACACAGCGGTGATCTTCACGAACCAATTGAGGCAACGGATCGGCGTGATGTTTGGCAATCCCGAGACGACTACCGGCGGGATGGCCTTGAAGTTTTACGCTTCCGTGCGGATGGATATGCGACGGATCGAGAGCATCAAGGTGGGGCAGGAAGTTGTCGGGAATAGGACGCGTGTGAGGGTGGTGAAAAATAAAGTGGCGCCACCCTTCAAGGTGGCCGAGTTTGACATTATGTACAATGAAGGCATCTCCAAGTATGGGGATTTGCTCGACCTGGGGGTCGAAGTCGGCATGATCGATAAGCGCGGCTCTTTCTACTCCTATAAGGATCAACGCATCGCCCAGGGGCGGGAGAACGCAAGACAATTCCTGAAAGAGAATCCTGAAATCGCAGAAGAGTTGGAGTTGGAGATCCGCAAATCTGCTGGGATCCTGCGTCAGAAGGAATATGTCCAGGGTGAAGAGATCGAAGGGGATCTTGGGGAGGAAGGGTCAATTGAGATGCAATAGCGAATGGTGCTGTTCCGCTATTGTAGGTAATGCAAATAACAGCACGTGGTTGTACTCATCGAAGGAGGATTGTCTCTGCGCTGAGGTCTAATGTAAGCCGGGCAATCTCACGATCCAATTCAGCACGGATGGCACAGGCTGGTATAGAATGTAGGGCGAGATTCCATTCTCGCCGTTCACCGTTATGCAAATTGGCGGGTAAGGAAACCCGTCCTACGGATGGGATGAAAGGCGAGATTTTAAATTCACCTTATCAAATGCCTAACCAGAGGTGATTGCGGGGTAAAGAAATCAAATTTCTAACTCCCCAGAAGCCAATCTATGTCCCTTCTTCCCAGGATGTCAGATAACGTTTCTGTTCCTCTGTGAGGGTATCGATCTTCACTCGCATGGCCTCTAATTTGAGACGGGCAATCTCGCGGTCCAATTCCGCCGGGATGGTATAGACCTTATTCTCAAGTTTCTCGGCATTTTGAAGCAAGTACTCCAAGGAGAGCGCCTGGTTGGCGAAGGACATGTCCATCACACTGGCGGGATGTCCTTCTGCAGCTGCTAGATTGATCAGACGACCTTCGGAGAGTAAATTGATCCGACGGCCATCGGAAAGGCGAAATTCTTCCACGAATTGCCGCATGTGTCGCTTCTCCACAGAGATTGTTTCCAGGGCAGGGATATTGACCTCAACGTTGAAATGACCGGAGTTGCAGACAATGGCGCCATCTTTCATGGCTTCGAAATGGATTCGATTAATCACGTTAATATCCCCCGTAACGGTGCAAAAAATGTCTCCAATAGCGGCTGCCTCAATCATGGGCATAATGCGGAATCCATCCATCACGGCTTCGAGTGCCGCAAGTGGGTCGATCTCAGTGATAATCACGTTTGCCCCCATGCCGCGTGCCCGCATCGCTAAGCCGCGACCGCACCATCCATATCCAGCAATCACAAAGGATTTTCCCGCCAGGAGGATATTGGTCGCTCGAATAATGCCATCGAGAGTGGATTGCCCAGTGCCATAGCGGTTGTCGAAGAAGTGCTTCGTCATGGCATCATTGACTGCAATGACAGGGTAGGCCAGAGCGCCATCGGCTGCCATCGCCCTTAGCCGAATCACACCAGTGGTTGTCTCTTCGGTACCCCCAACCATCTTCTTCAGTGCCTCACGCCGCTCCTTGTGCAGCGTGCTGACCAGATCAGCTCCATCATCCATGGTAATTTGGGGCTGGTGATCGATGGCTGCATGGATGTGATGATAGTATGTTTGGTTGTCCTCGCCTTTGATCGCGTATACGGGGATTTCAAAATGGGTTACCAACGAAGCTGCGACATCGTCTTGCGTTGAAAGGGGATTAGAGGCGCAAAGGGCAATCTCCGCGCCGCCAGCTTGAAGCGTTCGCATCAGGTTCGCCGTTTCTGTGGTTACATGTAGGCAAGCAGCGATTTGAGAACCTTTCAGTGGCTCTTCCTGCGCGAAGCGTTCGCGGATTGTGCGGAGAACAGGCATTTCATGGTCAGCCCACTCGATCCGCCGCCGGCCTCCTTCTGCAAGTTGAATATCCTTGATGTCAAATTGCTTACTCATTGAACTCTCCATATTGGATTGTGTTGTTCTGGCCATATCTCCATCACACCCTCGTAATAACCATAATGAGGCCAGAAACCGAGTTTTCGATAACATGCCAATCCAGGCCGATTCTCCATATCTACATTAAGAACAATTGTATTGATCCCTTGAGCGAGGAGTGCGGAAATAACCGCTGCGCTCACTCTGGTTGCCCAACCCTTTCCGCGATGGTCAGGGCGGGTGAATACATTGCCAATTGCCGCGACACTTGCCCATTCAGAGACGATGTGCGTTCCTGAGATACTGATGAGTTCTTCCCCCTCTTCAGCGCCATAGAATATTCCCAGATTGAGTTGCTCGGGGGTGAATGCATCTGGTCGATCAGGATGATCATCAAAGAGAGCGGCGATTTTGTCAAGGTCGTTGACACCAAGTCTTCCCACCTCCTGGCATGGCCACTCTAGGAATTGATTTTTCTTTAAGCTCATCCGCCACATGCGCACCTCTTTCTTGATCCTCATTCGCCGCCGGAGAATAGCTCGAACATATCCAGGGAGGGTGTACAGGTAATTTCCTGGAGTAACCTGAGTGAGCAAAATTCGCAAACTCTGAGGTTGACCAGTCGCGAATAGCACAGGTGGCGTGATCCCGCGATAGATCATAACGACCGCATTATCCTCCATAAACCAGTCGCAAAGATGGCGGAAATCGGGGTCGAGATCAGCAAGGGCATAAGCCGACCAAACCCGATCTTCTTCAAGAATCTTACGGATCTCATCAGGTGAACTGGTATAAGTCATAATAAGAGATCCAACTCTCCCTGATCGTTGAAGTGTTCTCTGAACCTTTGGATAAATTCGGCCAGATTGAAGCAATGACCTTGAGTGCCATAGTTTTCCAGGCAATAGCTGGCTACAAGCGTCCCCATCTGTCCGCAGCGTTCCAAGGACAAGTGATGTAAATATCCTTTAAGAAAACCGCCTCGGAAGGCGTCACCCACGCCTGTGGGATCCGCGGTCTTGCACGGGGGTACAGCCGGGATGGTGAGGAGATCATCCCTGGTATAGATATCTGCGCCATACTCCCCGCGAGTGATAATAATAAAAGTAGCATAATGGATGATGGTTTCGAGATCCATGCCGGTTTTTTCAACGATCAGCCCCAACTCATAGTCATTGGCAAAGAGCGCCAGACAGCCTTTGATCCCCTCGCTCAAGTTGGAGGCACTTAATCGCACAATCTGCTGGCTCGGGTCATAAAGGTAGGGGATAGCCAGTTGTTGACATTCCTGGGCATATTGGACCATCGCTTCTGGGTCGTTGGGGGAGATCATGACCAACTCCGGCTTCTCGGGGATGTCGGCAATACGGAGTTCCTTCGCATGTGCCATGGCGCCGGTGTAAAAACTGGCAATCTGGGCGTTGCCCCGATCGGTTGTCACGAAGAATGAGGCGGTAAATAATCCAGGTATGGTTTTGATAGCGGAGGTATCTACATTGTTTTCTTCCAGCCATGCTCGGTACTCGCCGAAGTCCTCCCCGACAGAAGCCATAACCAGGGGGTGCTCACCCAGCAGGCCGAGGGTGTAGGCGATATTGGCTGCGATCCCTCCCCTACGGCGAATCATGCTATCAACAAGAAAGGAAAGACTCAAGCGATCTAAATGTTCAGGCAAGATATGGTCTTTAAAATGTCCCGGGAAAGTCATTATGTAGTCATAAGCAATGGATCCGGTAATGAGTAATTTCATAGTTGTCGCACCTTTTCTACCGCCGCCCGTAAGGTCTCTTGAAAGGGGGGGAGAAGAATACCTACTTCGCTGATGAAGGCAGTGATGAATTGCTGCGGAGTGATGTCGAAGGCGGGATTCCGAGCCCGGCTATTCGCGGGTGCGATGGGCTGGTCTTTGTAGCGCAAGTTGAGTACTTCGTCCGGACTGCGTTCCTCAATGGGGATTTGCTTGCCAGACGCTGTATCGAGGTCGATGGTTGAGGTTGGCATAACGACATAAAAGGGAACATGGTTGTCATGGGCAGCCAAAGACAGCATGTAGGTGCCGATTTTATTGGCGAGATCGCCGTTAGCCGCCACCCGATCCGCACCGACCAGTACAGCATCGACCTCGCCCGTGGATAGGAAGAATCCCGCTGCATTGTCGGTGATAATCTCATAGGGTATGCCATATTGCTCCAACTCCCAGGCGGTCAGTCGCGAACCCTGCAGGCATGGTCGGGTCTCATCGACCAGGATGTGGAGGTGTTTTCCCTGTTCATGGGCGCAGCGGATAACACCAAGAGCAGTTCCATAATCTACCGTGGCCAATGCCCCAGTATTGCAGTGGTGGATCAATGTTGCCCCATCTGGGATCAGATCAGCCCCGTGCATCCCGATCCGGCGATTGGTTTCAACATCCTCATCTGCCAAATGCTGAGCCTCTTGAATAAGCCTATCCCTTACCACTTGAACACCCCGGGGCATTTCAGCCTTTGCTGCAAACATGAGCCGGTTGAGAGCCCATTTAAGATTGATTGCCGTTGGTCGGGCAGCGTTTAGCAGTGCTGCTGCTTTTTTGAGGTCTTCAAATAATTGCTCAGGTTCTTGAGCAGCAGAATGATGACCCGCCAGTGCCAGCCCAAAGGCTGCCGCGACGCCAATGGCAGGCGCCCCACGCACTGCCATCTCCGCGATGGACTCGACAACCTCCTCGGGCTGGGTTAAGACCAGGATCTTCATTTGACCCGGTAGCAGACGTTGATCAATCATCTCCACTGCCGGTCCTGCAGGATTCCAGCGGATAGTTCTCATGAGATTTACGAAAAGGCGCTCTCGCTTGAGAGCGCAATGCTCGGACGGCCTTGAAGTCTAGCATGTGCTCCACAAGCTTGCAAGATTTCGAGGCATTTTCGAGCAAGATGTTCTCATATGGGAGATTTCTGCCGTCAGCCAACGACATGCTATCCATAGCAGAAATGATGATTGACAGGCACTCCAGCCTCCTTTATGATGACGATCATGCGTTGCCTGGTATGTCAGTTCCGCCTGATCTTCCTACTTTCCGTGGTGCTTAATGCCTCCTGCGGGATGCCGATCGCGTTATTTGCTACAGCAACACCAACCTCGACGATGACTCCCACCCCGACCTTGACCCCTACTCCAACGATCACTCCTACTCCCACTTCTATCCCCACCCCAACTCCATCTCCTGACATCCAATTGCAGACAGCCCAGCATGCCCTTTTCAACGGGGATTGGGATGCTGCCTTGGCGGAATTCCAAACAGTGCTTCAACTGACGCAAGACACGGAAATTCAAGCTGCAGCGCAACTTGGTGTCGGTTTAACGTTGTTGCAAGCCAGGAGGTATCCGGAAGCGCTTCAAGCATTGAACGACTACTTGGATCGATATCCAAATCACGATTTGCGAGGGCATGGATTTTTCCTGCGTGCCAGGGTATTCACAGCTCTTGGCGAGGATTCTTCCGCTATTGAGGACTTCGATCTCTACCTTCAGCATCGACCCAATATCCTTAATTCTTATATTCATGAACAGGTGGGGGATGCCTTTCGAAGGTTAGGAAGCACCATTGAAGCCATTCAGCACTATCAAATGGCTATGGAAGCACCTGGTCTAGGTGGCGCCCTGGGATTGTCGATTAAAATTGGTCATGCGTATTTTGATGCAGGAGATTACCCATCCGCTTTGGTCTACTTCACTCAGACATATGAGGTCGCCAACGACGCCGGGACGAAGGCTGGATTAAATCTAATGATTGGGCGTTGTCTCGAAGCGATGGGTGATTACGAAGGCGCCTATGCTCGTTATCAGGATGCCCTTTATCAGTTCCCAAAGGAATATGAGACTTACCTCGGTCTGATCACTCTCGTCGATGCCGGAGTCGCCGTAGATGAATTCCAGCGTGGTTTGGTGGATTATTACGCCGAAGCCTATGACCCTGCCCTTGCGGCATTCAATCGTTTTTTGGCTGAAACTTCAGGTGGGAGTGCGTATTTTTACCGTGCTCTGACGCGTAGAGCCCTTGGAGATCCGTATGGGGCTTTAGAGGATTTTCAAGTTGTGATTGATCGTTTTGGCGATGACTCGATCTGGACGGAAGCCTGGTTTGAGAAGGCGTCGACATTCGCATTATCCTTATCTGATCCAGGCAGCGCAATCACAGTTTATCTGGCCTTTGTGGAATCCGCTCCAACGAACCCGCGCGCTCCCGAAGCGCTTAACACAGCCGCCCGGTCAACAGAGCGGATGGGTGATCTTGAAACAGCAGCCATCATCTGGAATAGAATTCCTGTTGACTATCCCCAAAGTCCGCTTTCGTTTCGCGCAGCATTTCTCCATGGAATAATCCGCTATCGCCTATCCCAATTCGCTCAAGCGCGTGACGCTTTCCTTTCCGCTGACGCTCTGGCAGACGATGCCGCCGAGAGCGCTGCGGTTCGGCTTTGGATTGGGAAGACCTATCAGATCGAGGGGGATGCCGCTTCGGCCGAAGTATCGTGGGCTTCGGCCGTGCAGGCGGATCCCACCGGCTATTATTCCGTCCGAGCTCAGGAGTTGTTGCTTGGTCAGCCTCCGCTTCAACCAGCGCAAAGCCCTCTTTTTCAGCATGATTGGGGGAGCGAGCGCTCGCAAGCGGAAGAATGGTTACGTCAACATTTCACCATCCTTGGACCAGAACCGCTTACCAGCCTCGATCCGGCTTTGGCCTCCGACGGGCGTATGATGCGAGGTAGGGAGTTTTGGAGTTTGGGAATGTATTCAGAAGCGCGAGCGGAATTCGAATCGTTGCGCAAGGCCTATGAGAGGGATGCCGAGGCGACTTATCGCCTGATGCACACCTTCCTGGAGATGGGTCTGTATCGATCAGCAATCTTTGCTTCTCGTCAGATTCTTACCTTAGCAGGCATGGATGACGCCGCCACCATGAGTGCCCCAATCTACTTCAATCTCATCCGCTTTGGTCTCTACTTTCAGGATCTGGTCCAGCCGGAAGCAGAGCGCTATGGATTTGATCCTCTGTTCGCTTCTTCGGTCATTCGTCAGGAAAGTCTGTTTGAAGGTTTCATCACCTCCTATGCCGATGCACGTGGTCTGATGCAGATCATTCCAAGCACCGGACAAGGGATCGCCAATAAACTCGGCTGGCCTGCGGGTTATCAAGTGGATGACCTTTACCGGCCTTATGTGAGTGTACGACTGGGGATGGATTATCTCGCTGATCAACGGGCATTGTTTGACGGCGACCTTTATGCAGCGCTTGCTGCCTACAACGCTGGGCCAGGTAATGCCCTGGCATGGAAGGAGTTGGCCGCTGATGACCCTGATCTTTTCCTGGAGGTTGTTCGATTTGAACAGCCACAACTTTACATCCGCATGATTACGGAAATTTATGCCATCTATCAGCGTTTTTACACATCAAATTAATCTTTCTTGTAGCTGCTCAGCCTTGCCTGCAAACGCAGACCCTAAAGGTCTTTCTGGCAAAAACAAGATTGAATTTGCAGGAAATTTACGCTTGAATGGTTAGTTTGGGTAACATAACAGACCTTTAGGATCTTTGCCTGTGCAGTTATTCTTCCATAAAAAGGAAAGACGATCGTATGCCTTCTACTAAACAACTACTCTGGGAGGATCATCACAGCCACCTGAGAGAGTTAGCTAAGGCTGCAATTGAGGCAGTGGATCCCCACAAAGCGGTGGCTGGGCCTCTTCTATATAAGGATGGTATCCTGCGGATCCGAGACCATACTTATGTGCTGGATCAAGAGGCTCGAGTCTATGTTGTCGGGGCAGGAAAAGCAGGCGAGGCCATGGCGAGAGCAGCGGAGAGCATCTTAGGCGATCGTGTGACGGATGGCGTGATGGCCGTTCCTCAAATATCGAGCAGTGAACTTAAACGCATCCGGCTCATCCATGCTGGGCATCCCCTCCCGACGAGAGGTTCTATTGAAGCAGGAGAGGCAATCCGGACGCTTTTGTGTGAAACCCGTGAAACGGATATCGTTTTGGCATTGATTTCCGGCGGAGGATCGGCTCTCCTGGAATTGCCTGTTGAGGGGCTTGAGTTGCAGGACCTGCAGCGAACGAATGACTTGTTGATTAAGAGCGGCGCTCCCATTCAGGAGATCAACATCGTACGGAGAGAGCTGTCAGGAGTGAAAGGGGGAGGAGTAGCTCGTATGGCGAAGCCGGCGCGAGTGATTGCATTAATCCTCTCGGATGTGGTCGGGGACGATCTCGAAACGATTGCTTCAGGCCCGACGGTTCTTAGCGAGACGACAGCAATGGATGCCATCGGCGTCCTCGAGCGCTATAAACTCACAAGGAAAATCCCACGGCAAGTTCTGGATATACTGCGTAAACGTGCCCAAGAGGAGATCATTAAAGGCTCACAAGTTCAGCAACGAGTTGACAATATTCTCATCGGAAGCAATCTGATCGCGGCAGAAGCGGCTGTATGTAAAGCAAGAGATTTAGGATTTGAGGCGCTGCTACTGACGACATTTCTGAAAGGGGAAGCCAGGGATGTTGGTCATGTGATCGCAGCATTGGCTAAGGGCATCGCGACCCAACAATTCTCCCTCCCCATCCCGGCTTGCATCGTCCTTGGCGGTGAAACCACGGTAACCGTGCGGGGCGAAGGCCTGGGTGGACGAAATCAGGAATTGGCTCTGGCTGTCGCCATCGAGTTAGCTGGATGGAGAAATGTGGCGGTCATGTCTTTGGCAACCGATGGCGTTGATGGACCCACACCAGCTGCGGGAGCCATCGTGAGTGGCAAGACATTTGAATCGGGGAGATCTTTGGGGTTGGATGCAATCTCGGCTTTGGAAAACAACGATTCCTACACTTTCTTTGAAGCCCTTGGCGATACCCTGGTCACAGGTCCAACTGGCACCAATGTCAATGATCTCATCGTTTGTGCAATCTATAAGGAGTGAATATCATTTTGGTCCTCACATTAAGAGGATAATGGATTGGGGAACGATCAGACGATCGTGGGAAAGGCTAATTGTCCTCTTTTGGATACTTCCCGGAGCGTCCCATGCGTGACATTTTAGAAGCGGTTGAGCGATGGATTGAAGAAGGGAGGGGTGCGGCGCTTGCTACGGTGATTCGCACATGGGGTTCCTCGCCAAGGCAAGCGGGTGCGAAAATGGCAATTAATGCAGAGGGCGAGTTCGTTGGATCGGTAAGTGGTGGTTGTGTCGAAGGCGCAGTGATCGAAGAAGGGCTGCAATCCATCCAGACCCGACAACCAAAGCTGCTCCATTTCGGCGTGGCGGATGAAACCGCTTGGGGTGTGGGACTGGCTTGCGGAGGTGAGATCGATGTTTTTCTTGAACCTATCTTCGAAGGTGGATTGCAGGCCAAGATATGTCGAGAGATACTGCAGGTTTCGCGGGCGGGACAGGCTCATGTCCTGGCTCATGTTGTCCAAGCTCCCGAATATCTTTTGGGTCAATGGCTGTTTTTCCAGGAGGGCAGAGAACCTGTGGGAGATATCCCCCAGGCGCTATGGGAGCAAGTGATCACTCAGGCCCGCGCACAAATCAATACGAATGAAGCTCTGGTAAGAGCAATGTCTTATGAGGGAGACGTAATTGAGATTTTCTTTGAGACCCAAAGTCCGCCACCACGGTTGATCATTGTTGGCGCGGTCCATATTTCCATCGCGTTAGCGATACAGGCGAAGTCATTAGGATACGAGGTCTTCGTCGTCGATCCTCGCCAGGCTTTTGCCACGCAAAGTCGATTCCCGCTGGTGGATGGGCTGATCCAAGAGTGGCCCCATAAAGCCCTTAAAGAGGTCGTCATCCATCAAGCCACCGCAATCGCTGTGCTGACCCATGATCCCAAGATCGACGACCCGGCCTTGCTGATTGCGTTGAGGAGTCCTGCTTTTTATGTCGGCGCCCTCGGCAGCCAGAAAACCCAGACGGCCCGTCAGGATAGATTGCGAGGATCGGGCTTAGGGGATGAGCAGCTTGCCAAGCTACATGGCCCGATCGGCTTGAATCTAGGGGGGCGTTCGCCAGAGGAGATCGCTTTGAGCATCATGGCTGAGATTGTCGCCGTTCGTTCAGGATCAGTCACCCTGGCTTGACTTTGGATTTTGGCTTTAGAGATTGTAATCACAACAAGAAAAGAATGGCTTTGAACTCTTAATCTTCGCCTACTCTTCAAGACCCATGCCTTCTATGGGTGATTTAACTAATCCACGTTGCCAGGCCCAGGCCACGGCCTCTGCACGCGATTTGAAGTCAAGTTTATCGTAAATGTTGGTGATGTGGTTTTTAACGGTGCCTTCCGAAATCGAGAGGATTTTAGATATCCGCTGGTTATCATAACCTCTGGCGATCAGGCTAAGGACTTCTCTCTCGCGAACGGTGATCTCGGATAAGCCAACTTCCTGCTCGCTCCTTATCGAGGCGAAGACGAGGTTGGAAGCGACCTCTGAACTCAACCAGGTTTCACCGCGCGCGATAGTTCGAACCCCCTTGGTGATGGTCGAGGGTTCTTCGTCTTTGAGCATATAGCCATTTGCACCTGCTTTTAGCATCGCAAGGACATATTCCAGATCTCCAAAAGCGCTTAATACGAGAACTTTCGTCCTCTCACTTTGCTTACAAGCGCCTTTGATTACATCGATCGCGCGCAGCCCTGGCATGTTGATATCCAATAAGAGCACGTCTGGTTGGAGAGATTGAGCCAGTCTTAGGGCCTCATCTCCATTCTCGACCTCGGCAATGACTTCAATATCGTCGTGCTGTTGCAGTTCGTGGCGGATACCATTGCGCACAATGGGGTGATCATCTGCGATGAGTACAGTGATTTTCCTGTTCTCAGCCTTCGAATCCGCTTGTTGTGAACCGAAATCCATCATGGGGGCGCCTTTCTATTGGTTTCATGATTTTCTGGTTTCTCCAAGGGTACTGAAGCAATAATGCAGGTGCCTCTATCTGGTGCGGATTGGATTTCTAACTCGCCTTGAAAATGCTCAATTTGTTCGCGCATCCCAACCAGACCGAAGTGCTGGTCATCCAGTAATTTTCCGAGAGGATGAGGAATCGAAAAACCGTGGCCATTGTCTTTGACCACGAGGATGACCCTATCGGAGCGAATCTCAATTCCAACCTCCACTTGGTGAGCCTGAGCATGGTTGATCGTATTAGTTAAAGCTTCGTTGAGCACCCGATATAGACAGAGAGCAAGGTCTTCGAGAATCGGCTGATCCTCATTCCCAAGGACAGAGAAATCGAACTCGATCGACTTATGGTTTGCATTGGCAAGCTCCCGAATCCTAGAACGGATCGCGGAAACCAGTCCCAGGTTATCCAAAGTGGGAGGGCGCAACTCTGAGCAGATGCGGCGCAGGTTATAGATGATTTCTCGTACTTCGTCTCGCAAAGGAGGGAGATGAAGCGTGTCGAGTTGGGAGAGTTTGAAATTCAGTCCCACAAGCGATTGGATAATATCATCATGGATCTCACGCGCCAAACGTTTACGCTCTTCCTCACGAGCGCGCATGATCTCCTTATGCAATTGGTTGACTTCCGCAGCGCGAGCGCGCAATTCATTTAGAAGCTGGATATTCTGCAACGAGATGCCCACTTGCCTGCGGACAACGGCAAGGATGTCATAATCCTCGCTGCTGAAAATGTCTCTTCCTATTTTGGGTTCAATGATCAGGAATCCAAGGAGTGTATTAGTCCCAAGGATAGGGGTGATTAATTTTCCGGGAATGCCATCCATCAGGTTCTCTTCCCAGCTTGTGAGGGTCTTGTTTTTCAGGATGCGTTTTAATTCATTGGTGTGGATTGGGCTACTGTGTTTAAGAAAGAATTGAACCAGAGTACAAGAATGAGGAAGCAAAGGATGATCCCATGTATCTGGAGCTCCCAAATAACCGGGGTTAGAATTTCCGGGCCGTGGGTAGATAAAGATCGAGCCATCGGCTTCAATAAGGACCAAAAAGGCGTCATTCAGTCGAAGGGTTTCTTTGAGCCTTTGACATAAGACCTCCCCCAATATTCTCGCATCCGTATATTCTTCAAGGTTCTGAGTAATCTTCCCAGTGGCGGAGCGATAATCGTACCATCCGCCATAGAAGACCCAATCGACAAATTGCTGTAAATGGCTTCGCAAAGGTTCAAATGAAATTGCCAGAGGCAGGATCAAGAGCAGACAGAGGATGGGTTTCTCATGAATGGAGAAGGGTAAGGCGATCTCGATCATGGCGATGATCCCCAGGTATACCCCAATCAAGATGGAGAAGACCAATACATATGCTGCCCCGCGATTCAAGAACCTTTCAAGGCGAATCAGTCGGTAGCGGACGATGGCATAACTGTAGGCAAGGGGGATAAACAGAAGAAAGAGGAGACTGGTTTCATACGGAATAATGGGTTGCAGGAGAATCGCATCGGGAAGAATGGTCAGGGAGATGACCAGGAGCAGAGATATGACGCTAAAAAGCGTTACGAGGCGGATTTGTTGCCGGCTCCTTGCGCTTGATGCCCGAATATAGGAGGTAATAAGTAGAGTGATAACCAGGAAGAAATTAAACGTGAGAAAAAACCTGCCTGCAAAATACAGTATGCGATCCAGGACGCTGTTCTGAAGCTGATATGGACCGAAAATGGCATAAGGTATACAACCGATCACCGCGATCACATATAAAGGAATATGAAAAATCCGTCGGAGGGAGGAAGGGCGCGTTTCCGGGAAATGCAGGTGAAGATGCACAGCCAGGGGACCAATCCACCAAAGCAAGACATTGAATAATCCGGAGGTCCACTCCGCTCCCCGAGCGGATATCGAACCGCTGGCTAGTATTCCACTTCCAAACATGCATAAAATAAAGAATAGGTTTGTGGATGTCGAGCCCGGTGCGAATCCTTTTACGATAATCCCGATGAACAGGAATGCAGAAGAGACTGCGAGTGGCGCGAGACGACGCAAGAATTCTGTTTGGGGCGGAGGCGCCAAACGTAATTTTCCTTCAATGACTTGTCCTCTTCTGTTGATCGTCAAGAGAATTTCATCGCCAGAATGCATTGTTGCGTAAATTGCCCCAGATTGGGAAGAGGGTACGCCCTCAATTTGAAGGAGGATATCTCCCGTTCTCAGCAGATCGAACGCATCGCTAGATGGATCAATCGATCGCACAATTCCGTCAATCCGCGACCATTCCATGCCATCATAAGGAAGACGAAGGAGATACCATATGGCGAAGATAAGCAAAGATGCAAAAACAACAATGAAGATGAAGGGCAGAATATTGCCGATCCATTTAAAAAATATTTTTAACATGCAAAACGCTTTAAATAGGCCATTCTTGGATTCAGATTTGCTTAAGGATATTAATCAATTTGTTCTCCGTAGGCAAATCAAATCCGGTTGATTCCAGTGCTCGCAAAGAATGGAGGCGATGTTGTTCCGCCTTTGTTGCAAGGTAGAGCGCGGCCCCCGAAGCTTGGAGTAGGTCGCGTATTTCTTGAAGAGAACCTTGATTTTTATCGGAGGCTTCTAGGAGTTTTCTTATTTGGAAATTCTCTTCAGAGGAACATACGCTCAGCGTGAATAGAATGGGCAAATTGCACAGCCCCTTTTTCGAAGTGGTATTTTCCCATTCTTCTCCCCCAAAAATATCCTTAGCATCATCGGTAATCTGAATCAGAATTCCCAGATGAAATCCGAAATTATGAAAAGCTGACAGGATCGTGGGATCCTCTGTTCCCAGCCTGGCGCCGCTGCGGCAAGCCAGAGCAAAAAAGGCGCCGGATTTCGCTTCTGCAACCTGCCAATACTGCTCAAGATTGAGTTCCTCGCTTGTCAACTCGAGGTGTTGAGCGCTGCACATCTCAAGAATGGTTCTGTGAAAGTGGTCTCGAATGTCGTTAACAACGCTATTTTGGATTCCATCTCTCAACATGTCTGAAAAGATTAGTCCCGAAGTTGCATATAGACCGGTAGCCAGGTTGATCGCTTCACTTGATGCGCAATCAGCAAGGCAGGATATGATAGGATCACCGTCCTCAATCGAATCCATGATATGGGCTGCCAAATAAATCAATCCCCATGCAGCGGCAACGCCGGCCGCATCTTGGGGATCACGCCCCACAATTCGAGCGCATAATCCAGGCAGTTCAAGCCAAGAAGGTTGCAGAGAAGTTGAATGAGAGTGGCTGTCTTCGGTATCGCAAAGTAAAGCTCGGCGCATGACATCCATATACTGTCGCCATGCGCCAGAACTTATCCAGGCCGTCTCAAGGCGGTGCAAGATCGAGTCGGTTAGGTCTGTTGTTGGCCTTAGTGTTTTACGTACCAATAAAATATTTATCTCTCATATCAATCAAACATGGGCTTGCTACCCACATAGGTTCTTGACTGACTTGCATACCAATTAAACATTGGCTTATTGTCAATTTGGACACCTAATTTTGTTTCATACCAATTAAACATCGGCTTATCGCCAATTTGAACGCGATCAGTGATCTCTACTTTGCTGAGGACAGATTGGAACCCTTCCAACTCCTCACTACTTAATCGATAGCCTTCTCTCTCAAGGACCAATTTCGCATCACGTTGTAGGGACTTTGCAAAAGCGACATCCTTCGCCATGCGATGGATTACTTTTTCCAAACCCATGTCAATCCTCCTAGCAATATTCATTATTGATCAAAGCGATCGGATAATCTATCAGAGCATACCTTAATCTATGATCTCTGTCATGTGCCTGTGGTCATTCCGATATGTATGACTTTGAACCTATTGAGTTATGACCTGCACCATTGATAATCGTGGTCGTAGGACCTCTATCGAATATCACACAG
>CAYGXU010000047.1:0-22566 GCA_964353875.1 uncultured Anaerolineaceae bacterium
GATCTCACCGATGACGATGTCATATCTCCGTGAATCAGGTTAGGAAAGAAACCTTCTTGAATTCAATCCAAGCGCTTTGCCGGATGGCGAATTCAATATAAAAGGCTGTGATGTGGATTCATCCTCATGGTTGAAAAAATGGGGACATCACGCATTCGTTGGAATCATTACTGTTCAGCTGTCGTCATCATGCACGTCACTAAAGAGCGTGTTCGCCTAAGAATCTAACCTATATACAAGGAAATACATATCGTCTTGTAATTAATTGAGAAGAAATGGATTGTCATTCCAAATAAAAACTCCCATACTGTCTGATAAGGGAGTTTTTGTTCGGCAATTCGCCGTATTCAGGCGCCCTCGGCGCGATTTGAACACGCGACCCTTTGCTCCGCAAGCAAATGCTCTATCCGCTGAGCTACGAGGGCAATGTTCAGATGAAGTATCCTCATCTGAGGCGGGGAGGGTGGGATTCGAACCCACGGTAGAGGTTTTATGCCCCTACAAGCGCTTAGCAGGCGCCCCCGTTCAACCACTCCGGCACCTCCCCCAACTATTCATTTGTTTGGCGGAGG
This sequence comes from uncultured Anaerolineaceae bacterium, assembly GCA_964353875.1. Lineage (GTDB taxonomy): Bacteria > Chloroflexota > Anaerolineae > Anaerolineales > E44-bin32 > MGNI01. The sequence goes on from CAYGXU010000047.1 coordinate 573, forward strand.
GAGAGGGATTCGAACCCCCGGTGGGTTGCCCCACAGCGGTTTTCAAGACCGCCGCCTTAGACCACTCGGCCATCCCTCCGGGTTTCTAACCGATCTTGACAACGATGACAAGGGGGACTTCACCTGATCGGGTTCCTGCCCATCTTGATTATCGGCTCCAGGCCCTCCCTAACTGAGCGTGAGCATTCTACCATGCTGCCATAGCCATGTCAAAGGTCAGGGCGATGGATTGGTCGCCATACATGATAATATCCCAAATTCCCTTCGGCGCCATCGGCGTAGTAAGTCTCGAGAGCCTGAAAACCACATGCCTGTGCTAATTCCGCCAATTCTTCCTCTTTGAAGGCATGAACATACCTCAAACCAATCCCTCCATGGCGCCAATCGAGCAAAGTATCGCCGGTCTCGAGATCGCCCGCCGATAGGCCCACAGTCTGCCAAGGTAGGATCCGGCTCTGCAATCGTGGGCTGGACAGGAAGTTCCAGACCGAGAAAACAAACACCCCGTCGTTTTGTAGCAGAGAGTGGATCGCTTCAAGGACACGCTGACGAAGTTCTTGCGAGGGGATGTGATGAACTATGGCAAAAGCGAAAACATAGTCAAATGCTATTGGCAGACCATCGAACCAGGCAGGATCAGTCATATCGCGTATTTCGAAACTGGCCTGAGAATGGGGGCAACCCTCACGGGCTATTTCAATCATTTCCGCGGCACTATCCAGACCGAAGTAGAGGCCATAATGCTTCTGCTGAGCGAGTTCGCGCGCCAAGGAGCCATTCCCGCAGCCGAGATCGAGGACGGAAGCCTCACAAGGCAAATTTAGGATGGCACGCAGGACTCCCGGTTGCACCCTCTGACGCGTCTCCGCAAAAGCCCTGGCGAAGGTCTGGTAGAATTCCTGATTGAGATCGATTAATCGCGTGACGATTTCTTCGCGCATAGGGAGATTATATTTGCATGGATCGTAAACGGACATGGTTGCAGGCGCGCGAATATTCCCCAGAACAACTCGCTCTGGCGCGCAAAATCCTGGAGGAGGTCATTCAGGGCGTTGATGTGGATCAAGCCACGCGTCGACATCCCCGTCCCGAGGGCGGTTATCTGGGCAAACATATTCTCATCCACGCCTACCGTCAACTTATAAAAAGCGGTGAGTGGACTTTTGACCCAGCCATCTTACGCCGGATTCGGATGAAGCCCGCCCGGACACTCTCGGGGGTGACAACCGTATCGGTGATGACCAAGCCTCATCCCTGTCCTGGGGAGTGTATCTTCTGCCCGATCGATGCGCGTGTACCGAAGTCTTATCTTGTCGATGAGCCCGGGGCGATGCGCGCCCTTCATCACGATTTTGACCCCTTCGCCCAGACCGCTGGACGGATCCAGGCCTTGGAAGCCATCGGACATCCGACCGATAAGGTCGAGCTGATCATTCTCGGTGGGACCTGGAGCGCATATCCGAAGGAATATCAAGATTGGTTCATTCAGCGATGCCTAGACGCAATGAATGGCTTTGATTCCGAATCGTTGGAACATGCGCAAAGCGCCAACGAGGAAGCACTTCATCGAAATGTCGGCTTGGTGATTGAGACACGCCCGGATTGGATCACTGAGCAGGAAGTCCGCCGATTGCGTCGCCTGGGAGTGACCAAGGTGCAAATGGGAGCCCAGAGCCTGGATGACAGCATTCTGAAGCTCAATCGGCGCGGGCATACTGTCGAGCAAACCCGCCAGGCGATGGCATTGCTGCGAGCAGCTGGGTTTAAAGTCGTGCTGCATTGGATGCCCAATTTGCTGGGCGCAACGCTCACCTCCGACGGTGAGGACTTCAGTCGTCTGTGGGCGGATGCGAGAGTACGTCCGGACGAAATCAAGATCTATCCCTGCCAACTGCTGGAGGGGGCGGAATTATTTGACTATTGGCAGCGGGGGGAATATCGGCCATACACCACCGAGGAACTGACCCACCTTCTGGCTGAGGTTAAACTATTGATCCCGCGCTATTGCCGCGTCAATCGGGTGGTGCGGGACATCCCGTCGCATCATGTCGTCCAGGGCAACAAGCGTACCAGTTTACGGCAGGATATCCAACGCGAATTGAAACTGCGGGGACTGGCTTGCGAATGTGTCCGCTGCAGGGAGATCCGGCGCGCTTCGGTAGAGGTCGAAGAATTGGATCTGGATGATCTGGTCTACTCAACCTCCTTCACCGAAGAACATTTTCTTTCCTTTGTCACCCCGGACGATCGCCTGGCGGCCTATTTGCGCCTGTCGCTTCCTGTCGAGAATGCGCCCAGTGTAGGAATAGCTGTGATTGAAAAGGCGGCTCTGGTGCGTGAGGTGCATGTCTATGGTCAATCCCTGGCATTAGGCGCAGAACAGACCGGGGCGGCGCAGCATTCGGGGCTGGGTCAGGATCTGATGCAGCGCGCTGAGCAAATTGCGCGGAACGAAGGTTACGCACGCATTGCTGTGATTGCGGCTTTGGGCACGAGAGGATATTATCGACGTTTGGGGTATAGGCTGGATCAGACATATATGGTGAAAGAGCTTAACCAGCATATATAAATCCAGTCGCAAGTTTTAGATTTCCGACCTCGCTCGGCATCGCAATATTGATATGTATCCTGTCGGTACTGTTCTCAATATCTTTAAGCTACCCACCCCAACCCCTCCCTACAGGGAGGGGCTTTAAAGTCCCTTCCTTTTAGGGAAGGGATTTAGGGATGGGTCGCTTTTGCCCTCTTATCCTTCCTGTGACAGCGCGGATTTCAGCCGCAACCAACGATGTGCGCCAATCGCGGAAGTATTCAAAGATCATGCCTTAGGAATCTGGGTTCTCACAGAAAAGCGAAGCTTTTTGATGATGATGGCGGAAATCTAAGACTGATCTTTGGCCACCTTAATCTCCTCTCCATCTCTCACATTGCTCAGGATGGTCGCATCCCCATCGACCTTGCCGAATGGGTTTACATTGCTATAGGCGCGCGGCTGTGATCCTCGGCTCACGGGTGTGGGTCCAAAGAAGATGCAGAAGGCAGAGCCAGTTGGCCAATACCCTAATTCGCCGATGTCCATTTCCTGACGTGCGTCCTCGGCTTCCCTCAGTTCCACTGGGATGGGGAAATAGATTTCCTCTCCCCATCGATTAGTATGACCTTCGATGGGGAGTCTCTCCCAAATGGCGTCGGCGGTCTCGTTCTCGTAAAGCGTGGCTTTCAACGCAATGGAACCGGCAGTAATTTGAATGTGTTTTACCATGATTTGTTACCCCTCGTCTGCGTCGATAGTAGGGTGTACTTTAATTTGATTGATCTGATCTAAGGTCTCGGATTGCAGGCACGACCATGCTTTTCTCATCCCTTCCTGCTCTCCAAGCCATAGCAGGTGCCCGCCACAATGACAATCGGTGGCGCCAAAGCCTGGAGGTCTCATGAAACCAGCATGTGTCAGGGACTGCGCCCAAGCGCATTCCAGCTTCTTCTCGGATTCAATCCACCAAATCCGGCGGATTTCCGCTGCTTGTAGGAAATGATCAATATGCCAATGAGAAGGCTTTTGTTCCCTGGGGCGTACATGTCGCCATATGCGCCCTGCCAGGCCTCCTGGTCCATGTGCGCTGCCAATGTAGGCGTAATTACCGGTCGGGAAGAGCCGTTCCCCAAGCATTCCTATCACGAGCTTCTCATCTTGTAGGAGGTATAGAAGCAAAACATAGGTGCCCGGGAGGTTGGGGGGGAGATCTTCTGATCGCATCTCAGGAAAGCGTGTCCATTCTCTCGGAAGAGCTTATTGGGTGCGTTGCTATGTAAAAGGCTGAGTGGGTAAGTGACCCTGACCATCGTTCCAATCGGTCCCGTGGAGATGAGGTCCTAAGGAAAGAATCCCATGGGCAGAGACCCGGTAAAGGTAAATAATGCAATCCTTCGCAAAAATTCTTGCTTGATCCATTCGAACCATGCTCGGAAATCGGGAATCCCTTTAATCTTCTGATACACATGGGCTCACGATCCAGCCTTCAAGCACATCCCCATCCCGAGTGAGAAGGGGATTCATCCCGGATAGAAGGACACGCTTGGGATCCCTCTCGGCGATCGCCCGTCCTGCGGGGAGGACGACCGCAGCCTGTAATTCATCATGGGTGAGCTTGTGAGGCATTTTCATCCCGCTGACGAAACATAGGTCTTTTTTCCACTGGTTGAGCTTGCGCGGGGTAAGATTCGATTTTGCTGGGAGGCGATCCAGACCGAATAACCGCCATGCAGCACTGGGGAATGATTCGACCAGCCAATAGCGTCCTGGGAATTGATGCCAGTTGGAGGTGATCAGGTTCCAGCCGTAAGTGAGGCGCAGAATATGGAAGAGGTTGATCGAGAAAGCGATGAAGCGGAGTGAGGTGAGGGGTCTGACTTCTCCGATGACGCCTGTTCTAATTGGAGTATTCAGCACTCGCTCGCAGATACGCATGTACGGCACGCCTGTTTTGGGTGATTTCCATCCTTGGGGGCCATCGATGAGCAGGACTCTGACTCCATTCTGTCGACAATAGCGATCCAGTGCAAAGGCCATCTCCATTGTTGAAGGTTTGCCAGCCAGGCCGAGCTGGCTTGCTTTTAGCAACTCAGGGGTATCGCTATCATGAGCAAGGAAAGCGAAACCGATATCGGCATAGCGCCTGGCTGCCAGATCAACCGAAAAGACATTGGCTGTATATAAACTTCGCTCGGATGTCATAAAAATAATCTCATGATTAATTCCGTATGTCAGTATAACATCTCTGGTAGGGGAGATGAATAGTCTCAATTCGAGCCAATTTTATCCACTCCGAACGGACCTTCGTGCTTGAAGATGTGCTCATGTGAATGCTGAAGGGACAGTGTCATGGCTTGCCGCTGTGGCGCTGTTTGAGCTGGGTAGGTCTCAAGATACCCGCCCCAAAAATTGATTAGGATTCAGGAAAATCATGAACGAACGTTCGTTCTTTCGAATGAGTTAAACAGTACAAGCAAGTACCGCTATCATAAACTGCAGTTATGAGTCAGCACCTGCTCGAAATGAATCTTCCCTGCCGGAAAGTCCGATTGGCGATTTGCCTGAGATAAGTATCAACGTTCGTTTTTGCCATATTGGGCATCAATAAAGGCAAGCATCGCAAACGGAGGTTGCATTAGCGGCTCAGCCCGAGCTGATAATGACTCATCCATAACTGAAGTACAGGGCGGTTTCCCATGGGGGCGGGTCGGTGCCATGAAGGATGAAAATTAGACAAATCTTCGCACCCCCAGCGGCGTATCGCTAAACTTCGTAATTCGCTTAAGACTACAGCGAGGTCGGCATAACGTACATCGTTGGTTGCCCAACTTTTTGCTGGAACTCAAGATTAGATAAAGGCCGGCCAATTCTTATAATGAGGATTCCACAGTTCCGAACGAACGTTCGTTCGCATTTATCAATGACCTTCTTGTGGACCAGGGTCATGGAATACAAATCCGATTCCGTTCAACCTGGGCGTGGATCGGTGGGGTGGTTTACGAATAAGCTAAGTACAAAGATGTACAGTACGAACGTTTGTCCGTTATTTTATGGATTTCTTGTGAGCCGGGATCATGGATTGCACATGCCACTTTCTGTAATCTGGGCGGAGTCAATGCATGGGCCCAGGATCGGAGTGCCGCAGGGATGTGATCCGTACGAACGTTCGTTCAACGATTTTATTGGATCTTTTTTCGAGCAAAGACCATGGCCCGCACATGCGACTGTGTGAAGTCTTGTTCTGAAGCGATAAACAGGACTACGAACGAAATAAGGCATGGGCAAGATGCGAACGAACGTTCGTTCGCCATAGAAGATATCACAGAATGTAGCAGCGCCTAGTCATGGTGTGCAGATGCGACTCCTGGCGATCTCGGCATGGTACAACGCGCTCTGGCGTTGATCAGCGCTAAAGAAGCCTTCGGAGGTGTGCTCAGCAATGTACATAAATAAATAATATTGCGTTCCCCAGGCACCCATTTCCTCGAACGTGGCATCATCATTCCCACAGGTATGCCCTCCCACCTCCGCATGCCTGGCTTCGTGCACGATCAAACCGATCAGCCCGATCAGACCGTGTCCGCTCTGTGGATTGACCCAGGTCTTCATATCCTCTTGATCGAATAGATCGGCTTTTAGGACGATCCGATGCTGCGCGTCACAGCAATAGCTATACTCTGTCTCTGACAATGCGATGCCATTAATGGCTCCCTCCAACCAGCCATAGAGGGGAAGCGAAGTCCAGGGAAGGGGTTGGTCGAAATGGATTGCGCCGATCGCACGTAAGGCTTGATAGAGCACCCAGCGCCGATTGGGGGACTCCTCCGGATTTATCCCCAGCTCACAAGTGTATGCAGGGAATTCTGAAACGGGATCGAAGAAGAGATCAAAGTCGCGATGAAATCGATCGATCTCTTCTGACGTCGGACATGTTTGCATCAAAATGTCGATGTTTAGAACCGATGTGGGTGACGGAAGAGGTTCAGGAGAGATGTCGTCTGGTGGAACGCTCCGATCAGGCGTTGGAAAAGTTTTTGTTCCCGGGGGATGGACTGAATTGAGAGGCGCGAGGGTCCTGATTGGAGGTGGGATGGTCTCTGTGAACGCCGTTTCGATTCCACCTGAGGATGGCATGGAGGTTTTTCCTGTGGTGTTGAGGGACGGCATCAGGTTGCATGCAAGCATGGAAGTCAAAATGAGGTTCAACGCGAGGACCATCTTTGGAAGTCGAAATCGTTTTTGCAGATCCATTATCCCTCGCTCTGAAACGAGGAAAGGATGACATGATTGCTATTTTCGCGCAACAAATGAAATTAAAGTGGCCTGAGGATGATAAGACAGCCGTTGACAGAGGTCTGATAGAATCTCCGGTAATTAATCACGAGAAGGGAATGTTGACCCTGACGATGTCCAAAATGAGATGAGACCCATACCGTTAACCCTTTTCCATCCTGCGGCCTGGGTGGTTCCCCCTTTCATCGCGATATAATTCCTATAGAATATCTCTGAATGAGCTTTTAAGAAAAGGATGACACATTCATGGGAATGCACGGCGGTAATTGGTTCTCTTTCATCCGGTACGATGAAGAGCAGGATCGACCTGAGGTCAACCTAGGTTTATTGCGACGCGTCATTCGATACGCGCGTCCATACTGGAAAGGACTTCTGGTTGTCTTTGTGACGATCGTCAGCATTTCACTGTTGAACCTGCTTCCGCCGCTTCTCATTCGAGAACTCATCGACCATGCTCTGCCTGAAAAGGATTTCCTGCTCCTTAATTTTCTGGCGATGGGCATGATTGCCGTCCCTTTGATCAATGGCTTGATGGGTGTGGCGCAACGCTATGCCAGCGCCAAAATCGGAGAAGGAATCATTTGTGATCTCCGTTGCGAACTTTATACACATCTTCAATGGATGAGTCTGCGTTTCTTTACCAATACCAAAACCGGTGAGCTGATGTCTCGTCTGAACAATGACGTGATTGGGGCACAGCAGGCTATCACCGGCACAGTGATGACATTGGTGAGCAACATTATCTCGTTGATTGCCACTCTGGTTGTGATGTTCTCTTTAGAATGGCGCTTGACGCTTTTGGGTATCGTGATCCTGCCCCTCTTTGTCTTCCCTGCAAGGCGTGTTGGAGTGATTTTACGAGGGATCGTACGTGAGGGGATGGAGAACAACGCCCGTATGAATGCAATGATGAATGAAACCCTGAACATCAGCGGCGCGCTCCTTTCAAAGATTTTTGGTCGTCATCGCTCAGAACAGACCCGTTTTCGAGAACGTGCCGCAGCGGTACGCGATATTGGCGTTCGTCAAGCGGTGATTGGACGGTGGTTCTTCCTGGGGCTGAGCTTAGTAGGGGCGATTGGAACGGCTTTGGTCTTCTGGATCGGCGGGCATTTTGTCCTGCAGGGTGTCTTCACCATCGGTACCATTGTGGCCTTCAGTGCCTACTTAAGGGAACTCTATGGCCCATTGATGTCGATGACCAATGCTCGTGTGGAATTCGCCACTTCGATGGTCAGTTTCGAACGGGTTTTCGAAGTCCTGGATTTGCCACATGAAATTAGCGATCAACCCAACGCGATCCAATTGAAGGATATTAAGGGGCGTGTTAAGTTCGAAAAGGTTTCCTTCAGTTACCTCGGCGCGAAGGATACACCCATTGGCCTGGACGAGGTCCGTCGTTTTTCCTGGCATGCGCCAACCACCGTCACACCCGCCAAGAGAGAAAAGATGAGGGACGACGGGAGTATGGGGGAGGAGGTTATGCTTGAAGAACGATGGGCATTGAAGGAAGTTGATTTTGAAGTCTTCCCCGGCGAAGTGGCTGCCCTCGTAGGACCCAGCGGCGCCGGGAAGACAACCATCACCTACCTCTTGCCGAGATTGTACGATCCGACTTCTGGGCGAGTGCTGTTGGACGGGGCTGATTTACGCGATATTCAACTTGAATCCCTGGCAGAACACATTGGGATGGTCACACAAGAGACCTTCTTATTCAATGATACCGTTCGCAACAATCTGCTTTATGCCAAACCGGAGGCAACAGAGGAGGAGCTTGAAGCCGCTTGCATGGCAGCTAATATTCATGCTTTCATCCTGGGACTGCCGGATGGTTATGACTCACTGGTTGGAGAACGAGGGTATCGATTGTCTGGGGGTGAAAAACAGCGCATCGCCATCGCGCGAGTGATCCTAAAAGATCCTCAGGTGTTGATCCTGGACGAGGCCACAAGTCATCTTGACTCAGAATCAGAAGCGCTGATTCAGGAGGCGATGGAAGTTGTTATGCAGGGGCGGACCTCGATCGTGATCGCCCATCGTTTGAGTACGATCATCCATGCCGATCGGATTTTGGTTCTGGACGAGGGCTGCCTTGTAGAACAAGGACGTCATGACGAGCTTCTTTCAAGACAGGGTTTATACGCCCGTTTGTTTGAAACTCAATTCAACACATCCAAATCATTCGCATAAATAAAGGGGCTGCAATTCGTATAGGACAGGTCAATTCCAAGTACGAAAGTGCGGATCATCGCTCCTCCTCTTCTTTTAAAGCAGGGCGGGTTTCCCAACCCGCCGACCGATCTGGCAAGATCGAAGCGGCGAGAAGGGAATCTCGCCCTACGTTTTTTGAGGTGGAGCGGGTTTCCCAACCCGCCAATTAGCGGATCTGGCAAGATAGAAAAAGCCAACAATGGATCCCGCCCTAAGTTTTCGTGCAACCCTGAGTTAATATTTGCGTATAGTTTAATGAAACCGAAGGATAAACGGCAAACGAGTCCGATGCAGCACACGACAAATGGCTACGAACAGGTTTGGCTCGCTCGAGCACAGCAAGGTGATGAGGAATCCTTCGCTCGTTTAGTTGAGCACTATAAGGGGCCGGTTTATAACCTGTGCTACCGTATGCTTGGCGATCGAAGCGAAGCGGAAGACGCGGCTCAAGAGGCGTTTATCAGAGCCTATCGGAATCTAAAGCGATACGATCCTGAACGTAAGTTCATCAATTGGCTTTTGACGATCGCTTCAAATTATTGTATCGATCGATTACGGAGACGTAGAATGCAACTCGTTTCTTTCGAAGAACTCATTCCAGGAACAGTCTTATCTGATCCCGAAGCAGGTCCGGAATCTGCGACCACGGTAAAGGAAGAACAGCAGGCGGTTCAAGAGATATTAAATCGACTGAATTCACTTGATCGGGCGGCTGTTGTTCTCAAGTATTGGTATGAGATGTCGTATGAGGAAATCGGATCTGCCCTTTCGATGACAGTTAGCGCAGTGAAGAGCCGCCTTCATCGAGCTCGCAAAGAGTTGGCTCACTTTTGGTCGGAACGAAATGTGTCTGTCACGATCAACAGGAGGCAAAATGAACCATCAGCCTTATGAGGATTGGCTGTTCATCCAGGATGGGCTCTCCCCCGAGGAGGAGAAGGAGTTGGCAGCCCATCTGCACCAGTGTGAAGCCTGTAAAACCTTATCCACTTCCTGGACCGAGATTGAAGGCATGTTTGCTATGGAAGCTACCGTTGAACCACAGCCGGGATTCTCGCAACGCTGGAAGGAGAGGCTGCAAGTGAGTAGGGAGGCAGCGCATCATCGTCAGACGTCCTTGATCCTATTCCTGCTTTCCTCAGCCACTGCCATTCTCGCTCTGCCCTTGTCTCTACAGGTGGCTCTCATAGCGCTCTCCCCGGAGGATATCCTCTTCGATGCCATTCGAGAAGCTGCTCATTGGCTGGCTTGGTTCGGATTTTTAGGCGATTTCGCTACAACCTTCCTGGGAAGCGTGGTAGAGACTGTACCCGTGCTCTGGTGGCTTGTATCTTTTGTAGTGATCTGTGCATTAGTTGTTGTATGGCTGATATCGATTTATCGGTTTGTACCTGCACTTAGAAAAGAAAGGAGTATCTAAATGAAACGAATTGCTGTTGTACTTGCTCTGGTTCTTGTAGCCGTATTGAGTTTCCCCTCCACGGCTATGGCGGGAGGGATGCTCGAAGGAAAGGTGATCCTTGGTCAGGACTACACCTTGGCCAGTGGTGAAACCTTGTCTGGCGATCTGCTGGTCCTGGGGGGGAATGTAAGGCTTGAACCGGAATCGCGCGTCACGGGCGATGTGGCGGTTTTTGGAGGGAATGTTAATTCTAACGGCGAGATTGACGGAAGTATCATCCTGCTTGGGGGCAATGTCGATCTGCTCTCACAAGCGGTGGTCCATGGCGATGTCCTCCTTCTGGGTGGCAATCTCCAGCAAGAGGAAGGCGCGCTCATCGAGGGCAAGGCCGTTTCTGAGAGTGATTACAATATCCCCTTCGATTTTCAATGGGAAGATTTTCAAGTGATGCCATTTCGCTTCTGGTTTGATTCCGCTCCGGTGAAGGTGCTCTTGTACTTCTTCCGAGCCTTTATAATGGCCGCCCTGGCGGTCCTAGTGGTAATGTTCTGGCCGGAGCCTGCCAAGCGTGTAGGGCAAGCGACGATTGGGCAAGCGCTGATTGCGGGTGGGATGGGACTGCTTACCGTAATCGTGGCTCCCGTAGTCCTGTTCTTTCTCCTGATCACGATTATCGGCATCCCGGTTGCGCTGCTCCTTATATTGGCGCTCATCATCGCTACGGTTTTTGGGTGGATCGGACTCGGGCTGGAGGTAGGGCGACGATTTGCGGAGATATTCAAATGGGATCTCCATCCTCCAGTAGCGGCTGGCTTGGGCACCTTCGTGCTCAGTCTGGTTGTTAATGGGATCGGTTTCATCCTCTGTGTCGGATGGTTCGCGCCTTTTATCGTGGTTTTGCTTTCTATCGGTGCGGTGATTCTCACACGCTTCGGCACACAAACCTATAGCTTTAAGCAAGCTACCCCCTCGAAGCCGGAGGTCATCGATGCGGAACCAACACCCACGGGGGAATCTCAGGACAAGTAGGCATCATCAGGTGCCTGGCATACTAAACTTGTCGGAGGGTGATAGGATGAAATTAAGAGTGAATAAGGTTGTTCTGCTCGGTTCGCTTCTCAGTGGGCTGCTTCTCTCCACAGGCTGCGCTATGCGCATCGGTGATTTCGAAATTCAGGTGGGCGATCCTGAGATGTTGGAAACTGGGGAGTTCAGGCAGGAAGAGCGCACGGTCCCACTTGAGGCCATCGAGTCAGCTCAAGTAGAAGTCCGTATGGGAGCCGGAAAATTGGAGGTTCAGGGAGGAGCGGAAGTCTTAATGAAGGCGGAATTCGCCTACAACATTGAGGAGTGGCAACCCGAAGTCAGCTTTGAAAAAGTTGATCGGATGGGCACACTCGTCGTACGACAGCCCTTCGCGGGGACGATCGTTACGACCGAAGCTCGTAATGAATGGCGGCTTCAATTCAATGACAATATTCCCATGCGTATATTGGTCCAACTCGGCGCTGGTGAAGGTGACCTTGATTTAAGAGGAATGGACTTGCGCGATGTGGACATCGAACTCGGCGCCGGTCAGGTTGCAGTTAATCTCAGCGGCGATTGGGATCGAGATTTCAATGTCCATTTGAAGAGGGGGGTGGGAGAAGCCACCTTGCGCCTGCCGAGCGAGGTGGGAGTCCGTGTCGATGTGAAGAGCGCCCTGGGAACTGTTGTCGGCCTGGGATTGACTCGACAAGGTGAGAGCTATGTCAATGATGCTTATGGTGAGTCGGGGGTGACCATTGAAGTTGAAGTCCTGGGGGCGATCGGAAGCATCAATTTGGAGGTTGTCGAATGAGAGCCGGCCTGTAAACACTTGGCCATCATGTTCAATCTATGACGACGACCGTCGGGCTTAACTTATCCTGCGGTCGTCGTTGGCTTTTTGGCGAAAGGGATCAGAATTCAATGTTATCGATCGCAAGGATTTATTCTGCCAGGGTAGCCCCCGGCGTTTGTTTTATGTGGAAGCAGACTGGAATTTTCTGTACCACCCTGGGGGTTATCTTTAAGATTTGTACCTTTCTCTAAATTCACACAAGGGGGATCGCAACTCTCACCCCTGATCCCCTCTTGAGGGGTGTTTTCTGATCAAGTATTCGGGACGATGCCTTGATATCGAAAGGAAAAAACGAATCGACTGGGGTCAGAGCCCGAGTTCGTCATGCCAAGATTTGGTATCGAAGAACCCCGAGTTGGTGATAGGGTTCTTCGTTTTTTGGCCAGTTTACAGCTTCAAAACGTAGGCTGTCATACTTTTTAAGGAAAACGTAACGCGGTTTTTAGGTTCAAGTGGTATGATATTTTTCTGAGGAGTGTGCCCCACACTGGCAGACCATCTCTGGCTTGGCTATAATCCAAGAGGTGCCATGGATCTGTGATCGTTATTCCTCAAGTACAGGTCGCCAATGTCCTTCGTCCACTTGCACGTGCATTCTGAGTATTCCTTGCTAGATGGGCTCAGTCGTATCCCAGAGCTTGTAAAAAGAGCGAAAGAGCTGGAAATGCCTGCATTGGCATTAACAGATCATGGTGTCCTCTTTGGGGCAATTAACTTCTATGAAGAAGCGAAGAAAGCTGGGATAAAACCGATCATCGGTATAGAAGCCTACCTGGCCTATCGCCGCATGCATGATCGCAATCCTCAACAAGACAGTCGTACCTATCATCTGCTCCTGTTGGCAGAAAATGATGTTGGCTACCGGAATTTACTCAAGATCGCCAGCGCCTCTCAGCTTGAAGGATTTTATTACCGACCGCGTATTGATCATGAGTTCCTTCAGGCTCATAGTGAGGGGATCATCACCACAACCGGATGTTTGTCAGGCGAAATTCCACGTGCCATCATCGAAGGTCGCTCCCACGATGCCCAAAAACTTGTGGATTGGTATTATGAAGTATTTGGCAAAGATCGGTTTTTCTTCGAATTGCAGGATCACAACATCGCTGAACTACCTGCGGTTAACAGAGCGCTGCTTGATCTGGCGAGACGCTACAATGGACACTGTATCGCCTCGAACGACGTCCATTATATTAATCCGGAGGATGCCGAATTACAAGACATCCTCCTTTGTATCCAAACCGGATCAGTTCGCTCCGATCCGGAACGGATGCGGATGTCCGATAAGACCTTCTATCTACGTACTGGCAGCGAAATGCAGGCACTTTTCAGTGAAGTTCCCGGAGCCATTGATAACACCCTCTGGATTGCAGAACGCTGTGAGGTTAATTTAGATTTCAAAGGGTATCTCTTACCTGATTTTCAGGTTCCAGAAGGTCAGACGCCGGATAGCTATCTGCACCTGCTTTGTGAAGATGGGCTTAAAAGTCACTTTGGTCCCCGAGCAGAGGATCCTGTTTATCGGAATCGCCTGGACTACGAATTACGTATCATCCATCAAATGGGTTTCGATACTTATTTTCTTATCGTTTGGGATTTGTGCCGTTTCGCCCGTGAAGAAGGAATTTGGTATAACGCACGCGGTTCGGCTGCAGGATCGATCGTTGCCTATTGCCTTGAGATCACCCTGGTTGATCCCATTGAACATGGATTGATCTTCGAACGCTTTCTTAATCCCGGCCGGGTTTCCATGCCGGATATCGATTTGGATTTCCAAGACGATTTGCGTTCCAAGATGCTGGAATATACTGCAGAGAAGTATGGCCGAGATAAAGTGGCGCAAGTCATCACTTTTGGCACTCTAGGAGCGCGGGCAGCCATTCGGGATGTGGGTCGTGTGCTCGACATCCCTCTGCCTGAAGTCGATCGAGTGGCAAAGCTGATTCCCAACATCCCTGGGAAACCGGTTACGATTGGCGAAGCGCTTGAAACGGTCTCGGCCTTCGCCGAAATCTATGAAAATACTCCCTACTTGCGTGAGATGATCGATACAGCCGCTAAATTAGAAGGGGTTTCCCGCAACGCTGGTACCCATGCGGCGGGAGTGATCATCACCCCGCATCCGATTGTGGAATATGTGCCCCTCCATCGACCCACGAAAGGCGGTCTGGCTGATAGCCCTGTCGGGGCGATCACGCAATTCGAAATGCAAGTGTTGGATTCCCTCGGTTTACTCAAGGTGGACTTTCTTGGGCTTTCGACACTCACTGTCATGGAACGTGCATGTAGGTTGATCCATCAACGTCACGGCGTCCATTTCGATATTCATAACATCCCGCTTGATGATCCAGCCACATATGAACTTCTGGGGCGGGGTGATGTTCTTGGTGTGTTCCAGGTGGAAGGCGCAGGGATGCGCCGGAATTTGATGGAGATGAAGCCCAATTCTTTGCCGCATGTCATCGCCATGGTTGCCCTTTATCGTCCTGGGCCGATGGACTTCATCCCAGCCTATATCCGGCGCATGCATGGCGAAGAAGCAGTGGTTTATCGCCACCCAATGTTGGAAACGATTCTGAAAGAGACCTTTGGGATCACGGTTTATCAAGAGCAGATTATGTACACCGCTATGAACCTGGCAAAGTATAGTGCTTCTGAGGCGGATGATCTACGCAAAGCAGTGGCAAAGAAGAAAGCCGATGTTTTACACGAGCATCGGGGAAAGTTTGTTCGTGGTGCAGTTGAGAATCAAGTCCCGGAAAATACCGCCAATGCCATCTTCGATGATTGGGAAGCTTTCGCTCGTTATGGTTTTCCCAAAGGACATGCCGCTGATTACGCCGTCATTTGTGTGCAAACTGCTTATCTAAAGACGCATTATCCTTTTGAGTACATGACTGCACTCCTTTCAGTCTTTAAGAACGATACCGATAAAGTGGCGCTGTATATCGCCGATTGTCGACGAATGGGGATTGAAGTCCTCCCGCCGGATGTCAACGTCAGCGGTTTGGATTTTGAGATTGAAGAGCGCTCAGACGGTGCATGCGCGATCCGTTTTGGTCTGGCTGCTATTAAGAATGTTGGCGAGAGCGCCGT
Source organism: uncultured Anaerolineaceae bacterium (assembly GCA_964353875.1). Taxonomy (GTDB): domain Bacteria; phylum Chloroflexota; class Anaerolineae; order Anaerolineales; family E44-bin32; genus MGNI01. The sequence continues at coordinate 15,990 of CAYGXU010000047.1, forward strand.
ACAGGACATGGTCAGAGCGCGTCAAGAGGGCGGACCTTTTAGACACTTGCAGGATTTCGTTCGCCGCATCGACCTGCGCCAAGTGGGGAAAAGAGCTTTGGAATGTCTCATCCGCGTAGGCGCACTCGACAATCACGGTCCAAGAAGCGCTTTGCTTGAATCGCTCGATCGAATTATCAGCATTTCCAATGCCTACTTCCGGGCGAAAGAGGTTGGTCAGCTCACATTGTTCGGTACTTCCACCGGGATCACAGAGGAGATCCACATGGAGCCTACCTCACCCGAGGTTTCTCATCGTCAGCAACTCAATTGGGAAAGGGAACTACTTGGCGTTTATGTTTCCGATCATCCTCTAAACCCCTACATGGAGCAATTCGCGCGCGTGGTTACCCACTTCAGTGCGGAGCTTAGTGAAGTGGAACAGGGGCTTGAGGTCTGTGTGGCTGGGGAGATCGGTCAGGTCCGGCCTTATCAGACACGCAATGGAAAAGCAATGGGATTTGTAAGCCTAGAGGATATACAGGGGACGATCGAATTGGTAGTCTTCAGTCGTGTGTGGAACCAAGTAGCGGGATGGATTGCCCCAGGCGTGATCGTGAAGGTGAAAGGCAAGGTGGATCGGGAACGGGGCGATCCGAAGGTCCTTGTTAATGGGATTAGCCAGGAGATCTTGAAGCCTCCTGGTTCTATTGTTGACTTAATTGAAGCTCGAGAAGAACGGATTTGTGAGGCCGGGCTTGAGGGCGGAGGTACTCCTGTCGAAGAGGGTTACTTGCTTGAGAATAAAATAATTGATGAATCGCCAATAGAAGAATTGAATGTCATGCAAGCGAACACGGTTGAGCTGGAAGAGGGTGAATTGCAGGTAGGTGATATTGAATATAAGGGGAGCCTCGATTCTGAGATTGGCTCCTATGATTGGGAAAGTGGAATAGGCGATTCGACCTTTATGGGGAGTCATAATTATGAGGAAATCGCGATCTCTGAAGAAGAGCATGGGGAGACTGACCCCCCCACGGTGAAGAGTCAGGAGCATGTTCCGTTGAATGTGTCACCGGAAGCGTTGGAATCAACGGGTGAGGATCATCATACGCCCTCTCCCGAAATAGGATTACGTGCCTCTGACATTCAGTTGTCCCCCCAGGAATTCTCTGACCAAGAGCTTTCGACAACGGGGGATTTATCCCTCGTAAAGATATATTTGCGTTCTACAGGTGATAAACGACGCGATGCGCTTCGCATGCGCCGTGTTTATGGTTTGTTGACCACTTACCCGGGCAGAGACCGTTTCTCGATATTTATTTTTGAAGGATCCCGGCGCTATCATCTCGAGTTTCCTAACGACACGACAGGTTATTGTCCCGAATTATATGTTCAACTTCTTGAGCTTGTTGGTGATAAGAATTTCCAGGTCGAGACTTTGCGTCTGCAATAAGTAAAGGAGAAAGTCATGGCAATGCAAAAAATAGCAATTCTGACTTCAGGCGGGGATGCCCCAGGGATCAATCCCTGTATACGTGCTGCGGTTCGCAAAGCGCTGCATATGGGAGTCGAAGTGATTGGCATTCAAGAAGGTTTTGATGGTTTAGTGCGGGGTGAGATGATCCCATTAAGGGCGCGGGATGTTGGAGGAATTCTCCAGCGTGGCGGGACTTTCCTGCGAACGGCTCGTTGCCCTGAATTTCGAGAGGTCAAGGTGCAGCGAAAAGCCTTGCGAGAATTGAACGAATCAGGGATTGAAGCTCTCATTGTAATCGGAGGGGATGGTTCCTTACGAGGCGCCCATGCTCTGGCCAAACACGAATTCCCTGTTGTCGGAGTTCCAGCGTCCATTGATAATGATATCTGGGGTACCGACATGAGCATTGGGGTTGATACAGCGGTTAATACCATCATGGATGCGGTTGATAAATTGCGCGATACCGCTTCATCGCACCAACGGGCTTTCTTAATTGAGACGATGGGTAGGAATTGTGGTTATCTGGCATTAAACACCGGGATTGTCTGTGGGGCTGAGATGATCGTCATCCCAGAAAGGCAGGTTTCCCTTGAAGAAATCGCTCCTTTGGTGGAAAATGCATATGAACGTGGGAAGTCCCATTGCATCATCATTTTTGCAGAAGGCGCCTCCCTAAAAGTGCAACAAGTAGCAGAGTATCTCGAAGCGCATGAAGTTGGTTTCGAGACGCGTGTGTCCATCCTAGGACACATTCCGCGCGGGGGCAGTCCAACTGCTTTTGATCGCATGCTCGCCACTCGTATGGGAGTCGAAGCAGCAGAAGTCTTGCTAACCGGAGGGACGGATATCATGGTGGGCATCTCAGGCCGGGATATCGTCACGGTCCCCCTGGAAGAGGCGACATCCAAATCTCGTCCGGTAAATTTGGAGCTGCTTGAGATGGTACATGTACTAGCACAATAGAAAAATTCCAGCCCTACAGGAGGCTGGAAAAATCCAACGAGAGAGGTCGCAAAATGAGAATCGGAATATTAACTGGAGGGGGGGATGTGCCAGGATTGAATGCCTCGATTAAGTCGGCAGTCTATCGTTTGCTTGACTCCGGTAATGAAGTGATCGGGATCCGACGCGGATGGGCTGGTCTTCTGGAATGTCAGCTCGACGTCCCCGCATCGGTTGCGAAATACACGATAACTCTTGATCAGAAAGTGGTGCGAACGATTGACCGTACGGGTGGGACTTTCCTGCATACGTCTCGAACCAATCCGGCCAAGGTCAAACCATCCGCTGTCCCTGATTTCCTCAAGGACCAGATCGAAGGAGAAGATCCTCAGGACTTCACGACTTATGTGCTTTCAGTGATCGAAAAACTCGGGATTGACGCCATCATTGCCATCGGCGGAGATGACACCTTGTCCTACGCCTTACGTTTGCATCAGGAAGGCATCCCTATTATTGGCATCCCGAAGACCATGGACAACGATGTGCACGGGACGGATTATTGTATTGGCTTTTCCACCGCGATCACCCGTAGTGTGAATATCATCCATAACCTGCGCACCAGCGCGGGTTCGCATGAACGAATTGCGGTGATTGAATTATTCGGGCGTTACAGCGGGGAGACTTCACTGGTGACCGCCTATCTCGCCGGAGTGGATCGAGCGATTATTTCTGAAGTGCCTTTCGACCCAAGGAAATTAGCAGATTTTCTGTTGATGGATAAGGGCAATAACCCCAGCAATTACTCGATGATGACCATCTCGGAAGGGGCGACATTCATTGGCGGCGACATCGTAACGCGCGACATCGCCGATGCTTATGGCCACAAAAAGCTTGGGGGAATCGGTGCGATTACGGGTGATCTCATCAAGCAATTAACCGGCGAGGATATTATTTACCAGCAATTGGCCTACATGATGCGTTCCGGGTCGCCAGATTCACTCGACCTCATGGTAGCGATGAATTTCGCGGTGATGGCTGTTGATTTGATCGTGGCACGCAAAGCTGGCCGAATGGTAGCTCTAAGGAATGGGATCTATACCGACGTCCCCATCACGGTCGTACATCAAGGCGCTCGTAAAGTCGACGTGGATGAGTTGTATGATGTGGAGCAATATAGACCAAAGATCTGGCATATGATCGGGAAACCGATGTTCCTCTATTGATTTCGCCAATCGAGCCGGTTCAAGCCATGACGAAGGGCAAGCTGGAGAACCTGATGATATTCTTCTCGCGTTATGGGGCGGTCGAAGGGGGGATAATCTTTGGCGTGATGGGCAGGGCGGTATTGATTCATGATGTTGAGGTAGGTATGAGTGGAGATCTCCTCCGCCAGGAAACGAAAGATCAGGTCCGATCCAGCCATCCCTCCCGGTAAAACCAGATGACGAACGAGCAATCCCCGCAGGGCGATGCCGTTTTCGTCCAGGACGAGATCGCCCACCTGGCGGTGCATTTCTCGAACGGCAGCCTGGTTGATACGGGGATAATCCTTCACTTTCGACATCCGGTAAGCAATCTCACCATCGTTGTATTTCATATCTGGCATATAAATATCCACAACTCCATCCAACAAGAAGAGCGCTTCCGGAGAATCGTATCCGCCTGTGTTATACACCAGGGGCAGGCGCAGCCCAAGTTCGACCGCGATGACCAGGGCTTCCAGGATCTGCGCAACCACGTGCGAAGGGGAGACGAGATTGATGTTATGACAACCGGTTTTCTCCAGCCACAGCATGATGGTTGCCAATTCCTGGGCATCTAATTCATCCCCGGATGGAGCTTGACTGATATCGTAATTTTGGCAGTATTGGCAGCGCAGGTTACACCAGGAGAAGAAGATCGTGCCTGAACCTCGCCAACCGCGCAATGGATTTTCCTCACCCAAATGTGGATTGAATGAAGCGACGCGCGCTTTTCGACCTGTTCGGCATAACCCGACCTTTATGTTTCGGTCGATGCCGCAGTGGCGAGCGCAAAGGTCACAAGACTGAAGGTGGTCGATGGCAATTTTCGTCCGTTGAGCGAGCTCTCCGCTCTGATGCAGTTTCATGTAGGCAGGCTGAAAATGGCTCATATCAGCATCTTATCAGAGGCAACTTATGCGTGGCAAGTAATGGGATTATATGAGAATCCGAAATTTCAATCTCATCCGATCTGGGGATTGAATTTTATCCGTCCAATTGGCCGGGCTCAGCCGGGTTGCGGAGGGTGTCGGCTGCAACCCGATGTCCAACGGCTCGTCCAGTCCGTTGTCCCGATACCACTTGAAAAAATTCTGCTTTCGTTCGTGGTTCGCGTCGGCGTGCTCGCCGGTCCGATAGTCGTGGAAATCCTCGTAATACTTCCACAGCGCCTTGATGGCATTCTCAACCGCCTTGCACTGGTAGTCCCACAACGTCTTCGTGCGCGAGAACGCGCCGATGTCGAACGCATTCCAGTTGACGGGCAGGCCGTCAAACCGTATATCTTCCACCATATCCTGCAGGTAAACGCGACTCATCGTCTCACCACCAGATCAAAGGCTTGATCCGCTTCCAGTCCGGGTTCTTCGTGTCCACCACCTCGCCGTACTCAAACTCGACGGAATCGCCAGTGATGCGCTTGATCCACTTGCCGCTCAGATTCGAAAGCGTCTCGGCAATATCAATGCCGTTATAGAGCTTGCTCAGGTCCACATTGACGGTGTTCTTGTTGGTATCCACCTCCAGCGCCTCCAGCATCTTCAGGTCGCGCAGGAAGACGTACTGGTGGTAGGGGTCTTTGTTCGGGTCGTCGAACAGGTCGGCGTCCTCGTATTTGGCGTGGCGCAAGGCGTCTTCGTATTGCTCCAATGCGTAGTACTTGAAGAACCCACCGCCACGCCAGTTGACATCCTTTGAGATTCCCGACTGCTCACCCGCCAAAACCCTTTTCATCCGCGGCAGTGCTTCGGTGGTGTAATGTTCGGCCATCTCGATGCCTATCCATTTTCTCTTCATCTTATGGGCAGTGGCTGCCGTAGTCCCCGAACCCAAGAAGAAGTCCAAGACAAGACTTCCCTCCTCGGATGAGCATGCGATGACACGCTGCAGCAGTTCCTCAGGGTTTTCTGTGGAAAATGTCGCTCCAAACACATATCCTTTCAGGTCGATCCACACCGTGTCGACTGGTGTATCCTCCGTCTGAAGGTATTCAGGCAAGCCCTTGACCCGTTTCCCCTCCAAGTCCACATAAGAGATAATCTCGTTGATGCGGATTCGGCCTTCTTTCTCCATGGCCTCAAGTTTGTCCTGTGTGAATGTCCAACAGCGGCCTTTCGGGGGCAGGAGCTTTCGTCCCATTATGACCCGCTCAGGCGGGTGACGAAGTTCGGGCGAGCTCATTGGTCGCTACTGAGGCTCGACTTCTTGGCTGCAAAACGAGCAAATTCGTTTACGTATTATGGTCTTGAATGTCGGCTTGTCAGATTTTATGTAGTAGAAGATGCTGTCCGTCGCGATGTTAAACCGCGTCAACTCGCCCAACTGCCTTCTGAAACGGTTAATGATGATTTCATTGCCGAAATTCTCATCACCGAAGATCTCGCTGAGGAGAAGCCGCACCAGCATGTTATCGTGATAGTCGCACCGAACGAAAAAACTGCCGCTCTTGTTCAAAAACTCTTTGGCCAGACGTGCACGGTTTTCCAAAATGGAAATCCAAGACGAGTCCCGGTAATTGACTGCATATGAGAAATCTGCATTTGTGCCTAGGTTAAATGGCGGATCGATGTAACTGGTCTGTACACGCTCTTGAAACTTCGGCAGCATGCTCTTAAGCGATTGGTAGTTCTCACTCTTGATGAGTCAGCCGTCCAGCGCCGCGTCGAGGTTGTCGAACAGTCCGAGGATTTCCAGTTCCACGTCCTTGAAGTGCTTGGTGTCCACCGGCAGAAACTGCCATGCCTTGGCAAGCCGTTTGCCCTTGCCGTCTTTTTCCAGCACGTCGGCCTTCTTGAAAGACACGTCCATGATGCCCAACTCCCGCCATTCCTCAACCTGCGCCTTGAAGTTACTGTGGGCAAGAAGTTTCTCCACCGTCGCCATGCCGTCTTCCTTCTCGGCTATGCGGTCTAACGTGATGACGTAGTTGGAGTTG
>CAYGXU010000048.1:0-22292 GCA_964353875.1 uncultured Anaerolineaceae bacterium
CAAGGCCCCCTCTTGAAGCATGGGCTCAAATGCTCATGATTGGCAACTACTCAGGCTGATGGGGAAATTGGGCTGAAAGAAGCAAGCAGAGGCGGCTCCCACGCCGCCGGTTCTCACAGGCGGGATTCGCGGGCATGGAAGCCCGCTCTGCTGAAGAGGCTGAGCAGTTACCATGATTGAATACTTACAAGGGAAACGATCATTCCCAGAATGGATATCATCCGACTTCATGGAGGCTTCTTCAACACAAGCCGAAAGCAACTCGCAGAAGGACCGCGAGATGTCCTGAGGATTCGTTTAGCTCAAAATTTGACGCGCATCGTTGCGCATTGTAATCTGCAGAAGATGAATGAATAAAATATCATGGCAACGCATCAAGTAACGTTTTTGCCATCTGAAGTTACGGTTGAAGTCTCCACAGGCACCTTGGTTTCCGAAGCCGTTCGACAGGCAATGTTGGAGATTAACCAGCCCTGCGGTGGACAAGGCCGTTGCGGACGATGCGCCGTAATCCTTGCTGAGGGGAGTGGTGTACGCAGGCGCTCTACCATCCGGCTTTCCCCGGAAGATATGAAGGCCGGGTTCGCTCTTGCCTGTCAAACCGTCATCGAGGGAGATGCCACCATTACCATCCCCGAGCAGGAGCGCATCGAACGGCGATTGGTCACCGATAAAACCGCTCGCAAAGTAGAATTGCCTTTCGCTTACGATCCAGCTGAACTGCAAACCGTGCGCGCTGTCCAAATCCACCTGCCGCCTCCTTCTGTTCAAGATAATCGCGATGACCTCTCCCGATTGGAGAAAGCCCTCGAAGAGCAGGGATACGCGCCGCTCGACATCTCCCTGGGAATTCTTCGTCAATTGAGTCCCATCTTACGTAAATCGGATTGGTCTCCTTGGGCAGTGCTTGAAATTAATCGCCCCATCCCTACTCGAGCTCGTCTAATTGACCTCAGTATTGAAGCTGCCCAGCCTATGGGGCTGGCGATCGACATTGGCACCACAACGGTAACAGCCTACTTGATCGACCTGAACAACGGTCAGGTGCTGAATATGGCGGCCGAATATAACGATCAGATCATACGTGGGGAGGATGTGATCTCGCGCATCATCTACGCTGAGAAAGGCGGGCTTACTGAACTGAGCCAGTTGGTCAGACAAACGATCCGCACTCTGCTTGAACGTATTCGCATTCGGACTGGTGTCTCCCCAGAAGGGATCCATAAAGTAACTGTGGCAGGAAACACGACCATGATCCATCTCTTCCTGGGGCTCCCGCCCTCTCCCATCCGCCTTGAACCTTACATCCCCACGGTTAATTTCCCGGCGGCTTACCTGGCCTCCGAATTGGATCTACCTGTCCATCCCCAAGCTCCTGTGCTCTGTTTGCCAGGTGTGGCTTCGTATGTGGGCGCGGACATTACCGCAGGGGTCCTATCGTGCGGACTGGCTGAAACAGAACAACTGACCCTCTTTATCGACGTTGGCACCAACGGTGAAATGGTGCTTGGCAACCGTGACTGGATGGTTACCTGTGCCTGTTCCGCAGGACCTGCTTTTGAAGGAGCAGGCGTGGTTAACGGGATGCGGGCGACAGAAGGCGCCATCGAAGAAGTTTGGATCCATTCGGAGACTTTTGAGCCGACTATACGCGTCATTGGTGGAGGGAAAGCATCTGGGATTTGTGGTTCCGGTCTCATCTCGCTTCTAGCCGAACTCTTCGTCACCGGGGTGGTGGATCGTGGGGGCAACTTCAATATAGATTTGGGTACAGCACGTGTGCGTCAGGGTGCCCACGGTCCCGAGTATGTCATCGCCTGGGGGGAGGAGAGCGAGAAGGGTAAGGACATTGCCCTCACAAAAGTAGATATCGACAATCTGATGCGCGCCAAGGCAGCCATCTACGCCGGATTCAGTGTGCTTGCAGCCAGCGTGGGAGTGGACCTTGCGGATGTGCAGCAAGTTCTTGTGGGTGGCGCTTTTGGCAAGTATATCAATGTTGAAAACGCGATTAAAATTGGCTTACTGCCCGATCTACCCTGGGATCGATTCCAATTCCTGGGAAATACCTCTATACTGGGAAGTTACATGGCTCTACTCTCCTGGCAAGCCATCGAACAAATCAGGGACATCGCCCAACGGATGACTTATATCGAACTTTCGGCAGACAACACCTTTTATGAGGCTTTCACCGCAGCTCTCTTCCTGCCGCATACTGAGATTAATCGCTTTCCCAGCGTCGCAGAGATTTGGGATCGACTGCCAAAAAAATGAGGGTTTATCCGGCGTGTTTAAAGTGCGCCCGATCAGGATAGGAGCTAATTACGTTGCACAAACCACTTCGGTGGAATATGATCAAAGGAAAGGAGCCTGCCTCAATATAGGATTAGATCAATGACGAAAACGATTGCATTAGCCGGCAAGGGTGGAACTGGAAAAACCACTATCGCTGCTCTCCTGATCCGCTCACTCCTGCCCCACATTCAAGGTCCGTTATTGGCCATCGATGCCGATCCAGCCTCCAATCTCCACCTGGCATTAGGATTACCGATGCCCACAACCGTAGGCGAGATTCGAGAAGAGATGACAGACACTGCCAAGGCAGCGGAATTAGGCGTCAGTATCAGCCGACTCGATTATCTTCAACATGAAGTTCGCATGGCCTTGGAAGAGGGCGAGCAAGTGGATATGCTCGCTATGGGCCGCCCTGAGGGACAGGGCTGCTATTGCGCTGTGAATCATCTCTTGCGGGTGGTAATCGATGACATCGGACGTACCTATTCCTATATTATCATCGATAACGAAGCGGGGATGGAACATATCAGCCGGCGAACTACATGCGATGTCGATCTACTTTTACTGGTCACCGATCCGACAATCCGCGGCGTACGAACGGCGGGGGAGATGGCGAACCTTGCTCGCCAACTCGAAGTTAACGTGCATCACATGATGTTGGTCATTAATCGAGTCCAGGGGGATCTTCCTGAACCGCTTCGAATAGCCATTGAGAACCTCGGCTTGGAAGTGGCAGGAATGATCCCCGCTGATAGCAATGTCAATCAACTGGACGCCCTGGGGAAACCAGTGGCACAATTGAACGGGGATTCACCGGCTTATCAAGCAGTGAAAACAGTGGCGAATCGAATCCTGAGCTCGCTCTAAATATTCAAAGCAAGCTGAGCCGATCATCTAAATAAAGAGGAGTGGACTAATGTATAAAATCGGAGAGAATATCCATATCGTCTCGCCGAGGGTCAAAGAAGCCTTGAATGGTCGTGATGGGGCTTTCTTTGTTGACCTGGCACGCAAGCAGAAGGAAGCAGGAGCCGATGTTATCGACCTAAACATTGGACCTCGCAAGAAGGATGGTCCAGAAGTTGTGGATTGGTTAGTGGACTGCATGCAGGAAGCTGTCCCCGGGATGACGATCTCCTTCGACACCACCAATCTGACTGCTATCGAAACGGGTTTGAAGAGAGTCGGATCGAATGCGATTGTCAATTCCACTTCCGCTGAAGAAGAGCGTCTGACCAATGTTCCCCCACTCGCCGCCAAGTACAATGCCAAATTGATCGCCCTCTGCTTGGAGAAAAGCGGGATACCAGCCAGCGCGGATGCGCGTATCAATATCGCCTTGGAAAAACTCATCCCGCGCGCTCAAGAAGTGGGTATCCCTATCGAGAATCTCTATGTTGATCCCCTCATCCTGACCGTTTCTGGTATGCAAGAATACGTTCCCGAAGCAATTGAGACAGTACGCATGCTCAAAATGGTCATGGATCCTCCCCCAATGACCGTCGTGGGGCTCTCAAACGTCTCCAATCAAGTCCCCAATGAGATGCGATCTTTAATAAACCGTGTATTTGCGATTATGTTGATGGGTGCCGGTCTGGATGCTGCCATCCTGGATCCGCTCGACAAGGAATTGATAGAAACCATCCGGCTCGTGGAGGGGCGTGATGACAGCACTCCAGTAGGCGCACTCTATCTCAAACTGCGCGACGCGGTGGCAGCGATGGAGGAGCTTCAGCCTGATCAGGTTGATCTATCCGATCCGGCACAGGCCGACATTTGGAAGACCGTACAGGTCTTGATGAATAAGGTTATTTACACCGACTCCTATTTGCGCTTGTAACTGCAAAGCTCATTTTGGAGATTTATCTGGGTCACATCCGATACATTTCAGCAGATGAAATTCTTTTTAAGGAGGATTCTTTATGCCCAAAAAGGCAGATCCAATCAATATCGAGGAGTTATTAGCAAAAGCCAGGCAACCTTCCGCCGATGCCATGCGCCTCCATCCGTTTTATCAGGGGAAAGTCGAAATTGCGCTGAAAGCTCGTGTGAAGGATTTCAACGACTTCGCCATCTGGTACACCCCTGGCGTGGCTGCTCCATGCAGAGCGATCGCTGAAGATCCATCCCTGGTGTATGAACATACCCATAAATGGAATACTGTAGCGGTTGTGTCGGACGGGACACGCGTGCTGGGATTGGGAGACATCGGGCCGAAAGCCGGTTTACCGGTGATGGAAGGCAAAGCCCTGCTTTATAAATATCTAGGGGGCGTCGATGCCTGGCCCATCATGCTCGATACCAAGGATGCGGATAAGATCATCGAGACGGTGCTGCTCATCCAGCCCGGATTCGGTGGCGTCAATCTGGAAGACATTTCCCAACCGAAATGCTTCCGCATTCTGGATACTTTACGGCAAAAAGCAGAGATCCCCATCTGGCATGACGATCAGCAAGGCACAGCCACGGTCACCCTGGCTGGCCTACTCAACGCTCTGAAGATTGTCGGCAAGAAGATCGGCGAGATTGAAATTGCTTTCATCGGCTCCGGCGCCGCGAATGTGGCCTGTGCTAGTCTGATCTTCGCCTGCGGGGCTAATCCAGCCTTGTGTCGCGTCGTCGATAGCAAAGGTATCCTCCATAAAGGCCGGAAAGATATCGAACTCAAAAAGGCTGAGTACATTGATAAGTGGAAGTTCTGTCAAATCACCAACGAAGAACAACGCACAGGCGATATCCCCAAAGCTCTTGAAGGCGCTGATGTAGTGCTTGCTCTCTCGAAACCCGGTCCCGGGACCATTCAAAAGGAATGGATCAAGGGTATGGGGAAGGATGCCATCGTTTTCGCCTGCGCTAATCCAGTACCTGAGATCTGGCCTTGGGAAGCGAAAGAGGCAGGAGCAAGAGTGGTCGCCACCGGCCGTTCAGACTTCCCCAATCAGGTGAACAACTCGCTCGGCTTCCCCGGAATCTTCCGTGGCACGCTTGACGTGCGCGCCAACACCATTACCGATTCGATGTGCATCGCTGCTGCAGATGCCCTGGCTGGCATGGCGCAAGAGAAAGGTCTCCATGAAGATTATATTCTCCCTAACATGGATGAATGGGAGGTCTTCCCGCGCGAGGCCGCGGCTGTAGCTGCCAAAGCGGTTGAAGAGGGGATCGCCCTGAAACCGCTCACTTACGAGGAAGAATTGAAGAATGCCGAGAAGATCATCCGCCGCTCGCGAGATATCACCAAAACTATGATGACGAAGGGCTTCATCGCCAAGTCTGACTGATGGGGTGATGTACAAAGATGCCTCGCTTGTAGACAGCACAATCTTGGAGGGGCAGCCGCAAGGGCTGCCCGTCTTTTTGCCCATCAAATGATCCGGAATACTTCCCCATCGCAAGGCCGGTTGCCAAATATATAAAAAAAGTCTATTCTCTCGGCATTAGCAAAGTGTTGATGGGACCGTCATCTACGTTTCATATTTTTATTAAGCTATACCAAACTTACCTTGAAGGCGCTTGGAAGGAAGGCAAGGGTTGAAAACTGTGGGCACCTGTTCGAAAATGATGGCTACGTTCTTTGTGATCCTATTTATACTCACCACAGTGGCCATCTTACTGCTCTTGAATTTCCAGCTAATGGCTTTTAACCCGAAAACATATAAGAGAATCTTCATTAAAGAAGGCATCTATCAGCAGCTCCCCACAATCCTGGCCAAGCAGCTTGTGCATGCCACAACCTATGACCCTTGCCTCGAAAATCCGTCCACGTGTGATGGAGAAGAGGCAGGTCGTGATCCCTTAGACGAAGAAGGCGGCCCGTTGCCAAACATGAATAATCTAAAACTTGAGGATTGGAAACGAATTTTTTCGACAATTCTCACGCCGGACTGGCTGCAAACACAAACAGAAAGCGTAATCGACCAGGTTTTCGCTTATCTCAATAACAAAGCGCCCACGCTGACAATAAAGATTTCCATGCTTGACCTGAAAGCCCGTCTTCTCGGTGAAGAAGGGAATGCAATTATTTTGGACTTATTCCTCGCCCAACCAGTCTGTACGGAGGAGCAACTCCAATTATTGGTCTCGGCCGCCTCAGCCCCTGACTCCTCCGCGCAAGAATTGCTCTTCTGTCGGCCACCAGAGGATCTGCTCGAACAACTCACACCACAAATGACTGCCAGCTTAACGAAAATCGCAGAAGAAATCCCTGACGAAATCAACCCAGTAAAAAGCATCTTCGACCAAAATTCTCCTGCTTCGTCATCGAATCAACAAATAGAACCAACGAAGATACTCCGCTGGATCCGTTTAGGCATTTATTTAAGTCCCCTGCTGCCATTGGTCTCTCTTCTCATGGTGACGATCCTTGCTATCCGCTCACTGAAAGACCTGCTGCGTTGGTGGGGGATTCCGATCTTTCTCAGCGGACTGATCACTCTTGGGATAGGATTGGCCTCCAGACTCATCATCGATTGGGCTCTTCTCGATCCACTGCGGGGACAAATTCCTGGAGTTTTGGAGATGAGTTTTGCTGAATTAGGTTTTAATTTAGTCCACTCATTGACTGACAGCTATGTACATTCCATCACCATCCAATGTGCGATACTCACTTCGCTTGGCCTGCTATTGACTGTCACCTCTCTGCAGGGTAGATCTGGAAAGAATGGATAACGGCGCTCTTCTTACGGGTTCTGGCGCTCTTTGATCTCTAAAACCGTATCCGACAGAATTTTATCTGCCTAAGCATAAGATCATCTCGCCTTATCGATATAACAGCCAAAAATTAATTGGAGTTTATGGGTAAGTTATATGATATAAATCTAGTATAAGCGACTCGCCTTTTGACTAACACAGTTCCTTTGTCCCTGGTGGGATGAAGTTTGTCCCTCTCGTGTGTGACATCCGGCACTGGAGCATCGAACGGCCGAAACACTATCATTAGTCATGCAGTGAGGCGAACACCGGCGTTTTTATTCAGAGAGGGCAGCCGGCTTTTCGCTATTTTATTATGACCGGGGAGGGCCCGTGCCTCGCAACGAAAACCAACTCGAGGGCATCACTCTATCACCACACGTCCAAGACTCACCTCCCGTTGGAGCTGTCATGGTCGTTGGAGGTGGGATCGCGGGCATGCAAGCCAGCCTCGATCTCGCTGATCAAGGTTACCGCGTCTATTTGATCGAATCAAAATCCGCCATTGGCGGACACATGGCTCAATTGGATAAAACCTTTCCCACCAACGACTGCGCCATGTGCACTATCAGCCCCAAACTGGTTGAAACAGGACGCCATCTTAACATCGAATTATTGGTTGATACTGAGGTCGTCAAGGTCGCCGGTCAGGCTGGCAACTTCGATGTCACCATCCGAAAAAAGCCCCGCTACATCGACCTGACAAAATGCGTCGGCTGCGGGGATTGCGTTGATGTCTGCCCGGTTGTCATCCCAGACAATTTCAACGAAGGACTATCCCAACGTCATGCCGCGCATAAGCTCTACCCTCAGGCTGTGCCGAATGCCTATGCTATTGAGAAATTAGGGATCGCTCCCTGTCGTGATGCCTGCCCTTCTGGACAGAGAGCACAGGGATATATTGCTCTCATCCGTGAAGGACGGTACGAGGATGCCTTGCGAGTGATCAAAGAGGATAATCCCTTCCCTGGTATCTGTGGGCGCATCTGCAATCACCGCTGCGAAACGGCCTGCAATCGAGGGTTGGTTGATGAACCAATTAACATTCATGCGTTGAAACGCTTCGTCACCGACAAGGTCTACCAGAATCCGCGCCAGCCTCTGCCTCCTGCCGAAATCTCTCGTGATCAACGTGTGGCGATTATCGGCGCTGGTCCTTGCGGCTTGACGGCAGCACGCGATCTTGCCAAGCTGGGCTACCCGGTGTCCATCTTCGAAGCCCTGCCTGTGGCAGGCGGCATGTTGCGCGTGGGAGTACCCGAATATCGCTTGCCAGCCGAGATCATCGAGCGCGAGATCGCCGATATCACCGATCTGGGCATTGAGCTCCACTTGAATACCACCGTGGATGACCTGGACGAACTGTTCGAAGAAGGTTTTGAATCCGTATTGATCGCTGTCGGCGCCCATGAAGGGATTCGATTGCCGATCCCCGGTGCATCTTTAGAGAATGTGTTGATCAACACTCACTTTCTGCGAGATGTGAGGCTGGGGAATCCTCCAAAGCTCGGTAAACGTGTACTGGTACTGGGGGGCGGGAATGTCGCCATCGACTGCGCGCGTACCGCCGTGCGCCTCGGCGCTGAAGTACACATCGCCTGTCTTGAGCCTCGCGAGAACATGCCCTGCCATCCCTGGGAGGCGGATGCCGCTGAAGAGGAAGGTGTTGCCATCCACGCTGATCGGACTTTTCTGCGCGTTGTGGATGATGGTCACGGGCGTGTTGCTGGCGTGGAATGCACCAAGGTACGATCATTTTCCTTCGACCATGAAGGGCGGCTTTCCCTCGAGAAGGAACCCGATTCCGAGCACATCATTGAAGCCGATACCGTCATTTTCTCCGTCGGTCAACGCGCTGGCCTGGCCTTCATCCCCGAGGACTCGGGCGTTGGAATCACTTCAAAACGCACCATCGCCATTAACCCCAACACCTTCGCTGCTACCCGACCGGGTGTCTTCGCTGCCGGGGATAGCGTCTCAGGTACAGCCTTCGTCATTGAGGCAGTTGCCTCCGGTCATCAAGTCGCGGAAAGCATTCATCGCTATCTGGCGGGAGAACCTCTCGAGCCCCAACCAAGGCCAGATCTACCCGTGATCAAATTCACCAAAGCTGAATTACAGGCGCGTGTGGAGCAGGGTGAGATCCATGCTACCGGACGGGTTCCCATGGTGGAGTTGCCGGTTAAATCCAGAATCGATAGTTTTCAAGAGATCGAACTCGGATATACCGATGAACAAGCCCAGGCAGAAGCGTCTCGCTGCCTGAGTTGCGCTATCTGTTCGGAATGTCTTTCTTGTGAATACATCTGTGGCACGAAGGCTGTCAACCATAACGCGGTTGAGACGGTCGAGCAAATTCAAGTCGGCGCCGTCATCCTGGCGCCTGGTTTCCAGATCTATCAAGCTGAACTCTCGCAGGAATATGGTCTGGGGCGTTACCCCAACGTGGTCACAGCGCTGCAATTCGAGCGCTTGCTCTCCGCTTCAGGTCCCACTGGAGGCCATGTCACACGCCCCTCTGACGAGGTAGCAGCCAAGCGCATCGCCTTCTTACAGTGCGTCGGATCGCGAGATCAGAGTCATGATTACTGCTCAGCGGTCTGCTGCATGTACGCCACCAAAGAAGCGGTAATGGCGAAGGAACATGAACCGGAGGCGGACATCCATATCTTCATGATGGACATGCGTTCCTTCAGCAAGGGTTACGAGGCCTACTACCAACGCGCACGGGAACAATACGGAATCCAATATACCCGCTGTCGCATCTCCGCCTTGAAAGAGGACAGCGAAACCCACAATCTCATCTTACGGTATGTCGAGGATCAAGGTTCAAATCTCGCCGGATTAGATCCATCCTCACTCTCCAACCTCCAACCCCAAATCCGCGAAGAAGCCTTTGATATGGTTGTGCTCTCGGTAGGTATGGAGATTTCCGACTCGGTACGTAAGCTGGGTCAGGACCTAGCCATTGAGCTGGATGACTATGGCTTCTGTCATACAACCCTCTTCCATCCATTAGAGACCTCACGCCCTGGCATCTTCGTGGCGGGGCCTTTCCGGGAACCGAAGGACATCCCTGAGACGGTTGTGGAAGCCAGTGGGGCCGCAGCTTGTTCAGCAGCTCTTCTCTCCGAAGCAAGACACACACTCACGCGTGTGATGGAATTCCCGCCCGAGCGCGATGTAAGCGAAGAATCCTTAAAAATCGGGGTCTTCGTCTGCCATTGTGGTTCGAATATCGGCGGCTATCTGGAGGTCCCATTTGTCGTAGATCATGCCAAGACGCTTCCAGGTGTTGTCCACGCCGAACACAATCTTTATACTTGTTCCCAAGACAGCATTGCCCATATCACTGAACAGGTGAAGGAATTGGGGCTGAATCGCGTCGTGGTTGCCTCCTGTACTCCCCATACCCATGCTGGCCTCTTCCAGGATTGCATTCGGGCCGCTGGTCTGAATCCCTATCTCTTCGATATGGCTAATATCCGCAACCAGTGCTCCTGGGTGCATTCACACGATGAGGCAGCCGCCACAGCGAAAGCGAAAGATCTCGTCCGCATGGCTGTCGCTCGCGTAAGCGCACTCGAACCTTTGAGAACCACCCAAGTTGAGAATGAGCATGCCGCCCTGGTTGTTGGTGGCGGCGTGGCTGGGATGACCACCGCTCAATCGCTCGCCAAAAGCGGTTTTGAAGTTCACCTTGTCGAACGGGAAGAAACGCTGGGAGGTAACTTACGCCATGTTTACCACACCGTCTCCGGAGACGATCCGCAGCCATTCCTGACCGACCTGATCGAAGAAACCCAACAGGAAGCGCACATCCACCTCCACCTCGCTCATGAACTGGTGAAAAACCAAGGTTTCATGGGCAACTTCACGTCGACGCTGCGTGACCGCTCGGGCAAAGAAGTGGAAATTCGCCATGGCGTCTCAATCATTGCTACCGGCGGGAGGGAATATCGCGGCCGGGACTACGGCTATGGTTCCGATCCACATGTTATTACGGGAATGGAATTCGAAGCCCTTCTGGCAGAGGCGCAGGGAAAAAGGCCTCTAATGATCGATCGAGTTCGTCAAATACAAGAAAGCCTCGGCAAAGCACTTCCTGACGAGATGACAATGATTTTTTGTGTAGGGCCGGCCGATCGATATTGCAGCCGGATTTGCTGCTCGACTGGCCTTAAGAATGCCCTCACTATGAAGCAATTGAAACCGGAGGCACAGATTACGGTGCTTTTCCGCGATATTCGCACATACGGATCAAAGGAAAATCTATACACTCGTGCAAGGGAAGCTGGCATCCGCTTTGTACGCTACGATCCAGACCAACCCCCGGATGTTCGACATCAGGAGGGAAAAATCCAGGTCACTGCCACCGACCCATCGCTTGGACTCCCAATCCTGTTAGAGCCCGATTTGCTGGTTCTAAGCATGCCGGTGATCCCTGCGGAAGGTTCAGATAAGGTCGCTTCGATTTGCAAAACAGCTGTGGATGGCGACGGTTTCTTCCTCGAGGCGCATGTTAAGCTTCGACCAGTGGACTTCGCCTCCGAAGGCCTCTTCATGGCAGGCATGGCTCATTACCCCAAACTACTCAATGAGAGCATTGCCCACGCACAGGCCGCGGCTTCGCGCGCTTCCATCATTTTAGCGAAACCCAACCTCCTCGCAGGAGGGATCATCGCTCAAGTCGATCAGCAAAAATGTGTCGGCTGTTTGACCTGTGTGCGAGTATGCCCCTTTGATGTCCCCACAGTGGATGAGAAAGTCCTCGGAAATGGAGATATCCGAGGCGCAGCCTTCATCGAACCCACCATCTGTCGAGGTTGTGGAAATTGCGTCTCGGAATGTCCTGCAAAAGCCATCCAACTGTTGCATTTTAAAGACGATCAAATCATGATTAAGTTAGATGCTTTATTCGTCGGAGAATGAAGATGCCAGATGTTGAACCCCAAATCATCGCTTTTTGCTGCTCCCATTGTGCATACAATGCTGCCGATCTTGCGGGAGGCTTGCGTTTTCAATATCCATCATCGATTAAGATCATCGAAGTCCCGTGTACCGGGCGTGTGGATGTCCTTCATCTCTTACATGCCTTTGAAAATGGCGCCGATGGCGTGATGGTCGCCGGCTGACTGACTGGCGACTGTCATTACCTGGAAGGTAATATCAACGCTGAAAGAAGGATTGAGTACACCCGACAACTGCTTGAGGCAATCGGATTGGCACCTCAAAGGCTGCAGATGATCCATGTCTCGTCTGCAATGGCAGGCCAGTTCGCGTTTGCTTCCGCAGAGCTTACCGCTGAGGTCAAGCGTCTTGGACCAAATCCATTGCGGAATAATGGCGCTCATCCAACGGATGAGGGAAACGACCGAAGTGAAGAGGAAGGCAGCTTAGTGACCGATGCAAGTCACAATTGATACTTTAAATCGTTTTGACTTATTCGCAGGGATTCCCGATACCGCCCTCGAGGAAATTGTTGGCCTTTCGAAAGCGGAACGGCATCAGGAAGGCTCTATTCTTTTTGCAGAAGCCACGCCAGCAGAATACCTTTACCTGATTGTCGAGGGTAAAGTTTCCCTTGAGAAACTGGTCCAATTGGGACGCACCGGCACTCCCAGACGGGCGACCACGGGTGTGATCGGCCCATGGCAGCCCAGTGGCTGGTCGGCGCTGGTGTCACCCTACGAATACACTTCTTCCGGTATCTGCCTGGAGGACACCCTGGTTGTAGCCATCCCTGGTGAAAAGTTACGGGACATCATGCGCAGAAGACCGGAGGTAGGCTGTGAACTCATCAGTCGTGTAGCCTCGATCATCCGTGAGAGACTGAAAAATTCCACCTCCATTCTCACCTATTTTCTTTCAATCGTGTCTCATGAATTGAAGCGCCCACTAGCTGCAGTCGAGAATTACATCCAAGTCCTCTTGGGGGGATTCGCCGGTGAAATCAGCCCCAAACAACAGCGCCTTTTAGAGCGCAGTTCGCTCCGCATAAGTGATTTACGAGCGTTGATCAGCGATCTTTTGGACTTTGCTCGTATGCAGCCCGACCAGATTAAAGCTGATTTTGAACTGATCAGCCCTCAAGAAATCGCCTCCGAAAGTCTTGAAGAAGTGCGCTTGGCAGCCGCGCAGAAGAATATTCAGGTTAGAGCGGCTGGACCAGCGGAATTCCTGCCCATCGTTGGCGCACGCCGTCGATTGAGGCAGGTGCTCTCGAATTTACTTGCAAATGCGATTAAATTCTCGCCGGAGGGTAGCACGGTGGTGCTATCCGCCAGAGACGAGCCCGATGCTCTCATTATTGAATTCAGCGATGAGGGCATTGGCATCCCTACAGAAGATCAAGCCCACATCTTTGATGACTTTTTCCGTGCTAGCAACGCCGAACAGATCGGCGGAGCAGGTCTGGGTCTCTCCATCGTACAAAAAATCATCGACGCACACGAGGGACAGATTAAAGTGGAAAGCCCGTATACTCCTGGGAAGTCCGGCACGCGTTTCAGTGTCCGGATCCCGCGCGATCTTGCTCTTCCAGCTCATCGGGGGGCGGATCCCACAGAAACACGTTCTGCAACTGGCAACCAATCCGAAGGGGCTACAACCCCATAGTTCGAAAGGGGAGGGGTATGAGGAACGAACCCTATGTCCTAATTGTCGATGATGATCCTGATATCCTTGAAGCCATCACCGCCATCCTTGAAACACAAGATTACCATTTGGCAACCGCTCGCGACGGGATCGAGTGCATGCAAAAAATCCATGAAGAAACTCCAGATCTAGTCATCTTGGATATGCTCATGCCGCGCATGGACGGCTTCGCGGTCATTAAAGAACTTCGTGAAGATCCAAGGTACGCTGGTCTGCCGATCATTGTACTCTCTACTGTCATCGAGGACGCTGCTTATCGGCGCTATGAACTCGAGGTTGGTGTGTCGATGAATGTCCAGGACTTTATCGAGAAGCCCGCCCCTCCGATGGAGTTGCTCCGTCGAGTGAGTGCAATCGTCGAACAACCCTACATCATCATCGCCGATGATGATCCCGATATCGTCGAAGCGATCACAACCGTTCTGCAAACCGCACCCTACCAGGTGGGCACAGCACGCACCGGCGAACAATGTCTGGCCATGGTTCGTCAGCGTAAGCCGAACGTCCTGCTCTTGGACCTGCTCATGCCGAAGATGGATGGCTTTGCAGTGATTCGCGAGTTGCAAAATGATCCGGCTTATAGCGACTTGCCCATCATCGTCCTTACAACTGTGGTTGAAGACGCCAGTCGAAGGCGTTATGAACTGGAAACAGGTCGTGATCTAAAGGTGAGGACCTATCTACAGAAACCGGTTCCACCCGGCGAATTACTTCACACCGTCGAGAGGGTGATGGAGAGCCAAAGGAAATGACAGGCGAAATACCCACAAACGAGGTTGTCGGAGCTGTGCTTGTTGTTGGCGGAGGCATTGCAGGAATCCAGGCCAGCCTGGACCTCGCTGAGCAAGGTTACCATGTCTATATGGTGGAAAGCAATTCCGCCATCGGTGGCCACATGGCACAATTAGATAAAACTTTCCCCACCAATGACTGCGCCATGTGCACCCTCAGCCCTAAGCTAGTCGATGCCGGACGTCACCTTAATATCGAGTTACTCGTCGATACGGAAGTGATCGCAATTGAAGGTCAAGCTGGGAATTTCAGGGTCACCTTAAAAAATAAGGCTAGATATATCGACACGGAGAAATGCGTTGGTTGTGGCGATTGCGCTGAAGTGTGCCCGGTGCTTTTACCTAATCCATTCAACGAGACGCTTTCACAGCGTAAAGCGGCTTACATTCTCTATCCTCAGGCGGTACCCAATGCCTATGCGATTGAGAAACTTGGCGTCGCCCCCTGCCGGTCCGCTTGCCCGGCCGGGCAACGGGCGCAAGGTTACATCGCCTTAATTGCGCAAGGTCGATACCGCGAAGCTTTTCGCGTGATCAAAGAGGATAATCCCTTCCCCAGCGTCTGCGGACGCACATGTCATCACCCCTGTGAAGGTCATTGCACACGCGCCTTTGTGGATGAGCCCGTGGGGATCATGTCCCTGAAGCGATTCGTCATGGACTATGCCCTGGCCTACGGACGTGAGCCAGTCAAACCGACGGCAAGGATACGACCTGAGTGGGTTGCCATTGTAGGCGCAGGGCCTGCCGGCCTCACCGCGGCGCATGATCTGGTGAAGATCGGCTACGGCGTCACGGTTTTCGAAGCCCTACCAGTAGCAGGGGGCATGATGCGTGTGGGTATCCCCGCTCACCGACTGCCGAAAGGTGTTTTACAGCAAGATATCGATGACATCCTTGCCCTGGGTGTGGTCCTGAAGACCAACACTCCTATCGAGGATCCAGCCGAGTTGCTCAAACAAGGCTACAACGCTGTATGTCTGGCGACTGGAATTTATTCTCGCGATCATTCTCTCGGGCTTGATGGCGAGGACGCTCAGGGTGTGATTTCGGCAGCGACATTCCTGCGAAAGATCAACCTTGGCGAACCGATCAGCATTGGAGACCGTGTTGCAGTTATCGGCGGTGGGATCACCGCCCTCGACACGGCGGCTGTGGCCCGGCGTCTGGGCTCTCATTTGGTTCACTTGGCTCTCGATCGCCCACGTGGGGAATTACCCGCTTATCATTGGGAAGTGGCCTCGATTGAAGCGGAAGGGATACACCTACTCGAACACACCACCGCCACCAGAATCCTGACTGAGCAGGGCAAAGTCGTAGGGATTGAGTTCGCCCGTACCGGGAAGGGTATGGTCGTCGACGAAAAAGGGCGCCGTCGCCCCAAGATCGAGCCGGGAACCGAATTCACTCTGCCAGTGGACACGGTAATCGCGACGGTTGGTCAGCAATCGGACCTTTGCTATCTCCACCCCCGCTTTGATGATCTTCATGGCGATCCGGACACATTGGCATCCCCCATCCCTGGTCTATTCCTGGTAGGTGGAAGAAAAACAGGAGCCAGCTACATCATTGAAGCCGTGGCCTTAGGTCATCGCGTCGCTCGCTCGATCGACCAGTTTCTCAAAGGCGAGCCACTCAAGCCCCAAGATGAAGCTCCTCCGGCGGTGAAGATCAGCCGAGAGGAAGTCACCTTGCGAGTGAGAAAAGGAGAGATCCAGCCACAAGCGAGGCAGGAACCCGCTTTACTTCCGATGGAAGAGCGGGTGACCAGTTTCCGTGAGGTCGTGCTCGGGCTAACCGAACGGCAGGCTCGAACTGAAGCTCAACGCTGCCTGCAATGTGGACTCTGCTCGGAATGTCTCGCTTGTGTAGAGGCATGCGGGACGAATGCAATCAATCATAATATGGTCGACCGCATCGAGGAGAAACTCGTCGGGGCGGTCATCCTGGCTCCCGGCTTTCAGGCCTACCAGGCAGAACTTTCACAAGAATATGGGCTGGGACGTTATTCGAATGTGATCACCTCCCTTCAATTGGAACGCCTGCTCAACGCCAGCGGTCCAACGCAAGGGCATGTGAAACGCCCATCCGATGGGACGATCCCGCGCAGGGTGGCCTTCCTGCAGTGCATTGGCTCACGCGACCAATCGCACGACTACTGCTCAGCCATCTGCTGTATGTCGGCCACGAAAGAAGCGATCTTACTGCGCGATCACTACCCCGAAACCGATGTGCATGTTTTCATGATGGATATCCGAGCTTTCAGCAAAGGTTATGAGTCCTATTATCAACGCGCTCAAAAAGAATATGGCGTCCAGTATACCCGTTGCCGTATTTCCGGCATCAAAGAGGATCCTTCTACCAGTAACCTGATCCTGCGTTATAGTCAGCATGAAAAGGCGAATGGTGGGGATGTGGGCTCTAAGCAAAATATTAATCAGGTCATGGTCGAGAATATTTACGATTTGGTGGTTCTCTCTATTGGTATGGAGATGTCCCCTGCCGTTAGAGAACTTGGGGAACGCCTGGGGATCGAACTGGATGAATACGGCTTTTGCCAAACAATCGAATTTTCCCCCGTGGAAACCAGTCGTGCGGGTATTTACGCGGCCGGCCCTTTCCGCGAGCCGAAAGACATCCCCGAGACTGTGATCGATGCCAGCGCCGCTGCGGGTTTGGCCTCTGCACGCCTGGCTTCTGCTCGTGGGAACCTCGCACGCCAACTTGCTTACCCTCCAGAACGAGACATTTCCGGCGAGCAGCCACGGGTGGGGGTGTTCGTGTGCCATTGCGGTTCGAACATCGCCGGATATCTGGATATCGAGCAGGTAACCGGGTATGCCTCCCATCTGCCCAATGTTGTCCAGGCTGAACATTTGCTCTACGCTTGCTCTCAAGATAGCACCGCCACGATCCAGAAGTGCATCGAAGAGAAGGAACTCAACCGGGTCGTGGTCGCCTCCTGCACTCCCCTCACCCACCTGCCACTTTTCCAGGATTGCTTGAAACGGGCTGGCCTGAACGAACACCTGATCGATATGGCCAACATCCGCAACCATTGTTCCTGGATTCACTCTGATGAGCCCAAAATCGCCACCGCCAAAGCCAATGACCTGATTCGAATGGCTGTGGGACGGGTTTGTTCTTTAGAACCGCTCTATAAACAGCTCGTTCCGGTGCACCAATCCGCGCTGGTGATTGGCGCTGGCCCCGCCGGAATGACGGCTGCACTCACCCTTGCTGGGCAAGGCTTCCCAGTTCATCTCGTCGAGCGTGAAGACGAACTCGGCGGTAACTTGCGCCGATCGTACTTCAGCATCCCTGGTTTCGATGATCCATCTCCACAGGAATGGCTCTCGAGATTAACCCAACAAGTCGCCGCGAATCCGTTGATCACCTGCCATCTGCAAACCGAGGTGATCAAGACCTCCGGCTTTGTGGGCAATTTCACATCGGTCCTACGGCATACGGATGAAACCCGATCGGAAATCTTGCATGGCGTCTCCATCGTAGCCATTGGCGGCCATGAGTATCAGGGACCGGAGTACGGTCATGGCTCACATCCACAGATTATCACGCAGTCCCAATTGGAAGCGCTGTTGGCCAAAGATGCAGGGATGAATCCTTCTCAGGATCTCCCCGCCATCGATCTTAGCACTGTTCGACAAGTAGTGATGATCCAATGTGTCGGCCCAGCAGAGGAATACTGCGCCCGAACTTGTTGCATTACCGCTTTGAAGAACGCACTTCTTTTGAAATCGATGCAGCCGGATGTCCAGGTGATCGTGCTCTTTCGCGACATGCGCACCTACGGCTTTTATGAACGGCTCTATACGCAGGCCCGAGAGCGAGGAATCCTCTTCCTGCGCTATGATGATGTCCACCGGCCTCAGGTTGAAATCAAAGGGATCGATGAACCCATTCAGATACAAACATGGGAGTCCTACCTCCAGCAGACGATCTTGCTTCAGCCGGAATTGCTCGTCCTCTCGATGCCGATTGTCCCAGCCGAAGGGAACCGGACATTGGCCTCGACCTTAAAAGTTCCAGTGGATCAGGATGGATGGTTCCTCGAAGCACATGTCAAACTTCGTCCGGTGGAATTCGCCAGTGATGGTATTTATCTGGCCGGTGTAGCTCACTACCCCAAAATGCTGGATGAAGCCATCGTGCAAGCTCAGGCTGCGGCCTCCCGTGCAGCTACGATATTAGCAAAACCGGAACGCCTTGCGGGAGGGGCGATTGCACAGGTGAATCCTGAGCTTTGTGTCGGCTGTCTGACCTGTGTGCGCATCTGTCCTTTTAAAATCCCGAAAATCGATGCCAGCACTCTCGCTGTGGGAGGCTTGCAGGGCGCTGCTTACATTGAACCTTCCGTCTGTCAGGGCTGTGGAACCTGTGCTGCAGCTTGCCCGGCAGAAGCCATCGAGTTATTGCACTTCCGACATAGCCAAGTGGAGAGACAAGTGCTCTCATTGTTCGAAAGTACAGAGGCTTAGTCATCCGTGAAAAGGTGTTCCTATGACCACCCATGACGGTTCACCCATCCAAATTATCGCCTTTTGCTGCCGCTATTGTGCCTATGCAGCCGCCGATCTTGCTGGCGTCCTTCGACTCCGTTACCCTTCCGAACTCCGCATTCTTCAGATTCCTTGCAGCGGTCGACTCGATATACTGGAAGTGTTGCATGCCTTCGAGCACGGCGCGGATGCGGTGATGGTTGCAGGATGTCTAGAAGGGGATTGCCATTTCCGGACAGGCAACCTGGCTGCCCGTGCGCGAGTTCAACAGCTGAAAAGCATCATTGGTGAAATTGGTTTAGAACCGGAACGGATCGAGATGTTTAACATGTCCTCCGCCATGGGCAGGCAATTTGCGGAAGCGGCGACCCTGATGGTGGAGCGGATTAATGCACTGGGACCAAGTCCGTTGCGCCGCCCCCTGGAGCAAGTCGCTTTGGCTTGATGCTCCAGTTGATAAATGGGATGTTAGAATTAAAGATTGAGGGTTGATCAGAATGGCCTTATTGGGCTCATACCGATCCCCACGGAGAGAATGGATATGATCGTTGCCGAACAAAAACCCTTGGAGGAAATCAAAGGTCTGATTGCGGATGCAGATAAGGTGCTCGTGGTTGGTTGCGGAACATGCGTAACCGTCTGCTTCGCCGGAGGCGAAAAAGAAGTGGGGATATTGGCCACAAGCCTACGTATGTCTACTAAGTTGGATGGGAATGCGAAAGACGTCGCCCATGTCACTGTCCAACGGCAATGCGAATGGGAGTATATCGATCCCCTTAAGGAGCAGATCCAGGATGTCGATATCGTCCTTTCGCTAGGCTGTGGGATTGGCGTACAGGCGATCGCTGAGCGTTATCCTGATGCCATCGTTGTTCCGGGTTTAAATACAACTTTTTTGGGGCTGCCAGTGGAGCATGGCATCTGGGAGGAGCGTTGTGTGGCTTGTGGCGAATGCATTCTGGGGCTCACGGGAGGCATTTGCCCAATCGCACGCTGCGCCAAGCAATTGCTCAATGGACCCTGCGGCGGTTCTCAGAACGGCGTCTGTGAGGTCAACCCGGACACTCCCTGCGCCTGGCAGCTGATCTATGACAAACTATCCTCCCAAAATCGACTACATCTGCTCATGGAGGTTCAACCTCCGAAGAACTGGTCGACCAGCCGCGATGGCGGACCACGCAGGATCACTCGCGAAGATCTGCGCCTCGCTGCAGAAGCGTCAGAATAACCCGACGTAAGGAGCAAACCATGACAGAAATATCAACCAACGGCTACAAATCTGGCTCCGGACTGGAGCGTTTGCTGCGTGCGGGTCATTTTGTTGTCACCGGCGAACTGGGTCCACCACAGAACGCCGATGGAGAGGTGATCAGAAAGAAGATCAAACTGCTGAAGGGCATCGTTGATGCGGCCAATATCACCGATAACCAAACGGCGATTGTGCGCATGTCCTCGATTGGAGCAGGGACGATCATGGTACAGGAAGGATTAGAACCGATCATCCAAATGACCTGCCGCGATCGCAATCGCCTGGCGATCCAGTCCGATTTGATGGGCGCTTATGCATTGGGCATGCGTAATGTCCTTTGCCTGACTGGAGATCATCAGTCCTTTGGAAACCATCCTACCGCCAAGAATGTCCACGATCTGGATTCGATGCAATTGCTCCAGATGGTGACGGAAATGCGTGACCTGAAACGATTCCAATGCGGGGATGAGATCAAAGGTGTTGAGCCACGCTTTTTCATCGGCGCGGCCGCCAATCCTTTCGGCGATCCCTTCGAATGGCGTCCCTATCGGTTGGGAAAGAAAATCAAGGCTGGTACGAACTTTATCCAAACGCAGCTGATCTATAATTTGGAACGCTTTACAAAGTTTATGGAGAAAGTTCGAGAACTAGGGCTACATAAGCATGTTTACATCTTGGCTGGGATAGGTCCATTGAAATCCCCAGGGATGGCGAGATACATGCGCGATCAGGTCCCCGGCCTGGACGTCCCCAGCTCCTATGTCGATCGCATGACCGAAGCGGTAGCAGGCATCAGCGAGACGGATAAGAATGCCCGCCGCGAAGCCTGGAGTCAGGAGGGGATTAAAATCGCCATCGAATTGATCCATCAGCTTCGTCAAATTGAAGGCGTCGCCGGTGTTCACATTATGGCGATTGAATGGGAATCTGCAGTAAAACCCATTGTTGAAGGCGCTGGATTATTGCCGCGACCGGAACCGGAGCCTCTGCCATCTGCTGACACTACAACCGCTCATTAGTGAGGCTCTTATGGAAGAAGTAAAACTAAGTACGGATCTAGCGAAGAGAATCCAGCAAGTCACCGGTGAGAACGTCTTTCTTTGTTATCAATGTGTGAAATGCACCTCTGGGTGTCCACTGGCAGAGCATTTTGATCTTACCCCAAATCAAATCATGCGTGCGGCGCAATTGGGCATAGAGGAGTTGATTTTCAAGAGCAAAAGCCCCTGGTTATGTGCTTCTTGCCAGACCTGCACCACCCGCTGCCCACAGGGGATTGATATTGCCAAAGTGATGGATTTCATTGTCGGTGAAGCCATAAAAGTGGGGATTGAGCCAGCAGTTCCTGAAGTGGCGCTATTCAACAAGGTGTTCTTACGTGATGTAGACATCCTCGGGCGATCCTTTGAATTGGGCTTAATGGGTGAGATGATGCTTCGCACCAGGGATTTCTTCTCCGATCTCGATCTTGGTTTTGAAATGTTTAAACGTCGTAAGATCAAAATCCTGCCTGAAGTGATCCGGCAACGTCGACATAAACGTAGCATCGTCCCTGCTTCCCGCCCACCCTCTGAAGTCGGCTATTACCCGGGATGTTCGTTACATGGCATGGCTGAGGAATTCAACACCTCCACACTGGCAGTCCTTGAAGAACTTGATCTGCACCCCATAGAACCTGAAGGATGGACCTGCTGTGGATCAACTCCCGCTCATCGCGTCGACCACAAGAAGGCTGTCCGAATGCCACTCGAGAGTCTGATCCTATATGAGCAAGAGGGGTTAAAAGAACTCACACTCCCTTGCGCATCCTGCTATAGTCGATTTCGATCAGCTGCTCGTGATCTGGGACTCGATCCAAAATTAAAAGAAGAACTAACACGAGAGATGGGCTATGAATATCAAGATACCCTCGCCATCTACTCCCTGGTTGATTTCATCAATGAGCGCGTAGGGCTCGACCGTGTAAAAGAGAGCGTCAAACAACCCCTTGCAGAACTGAATGTCGCTTGTTATTACGGTTGTTTACTCACACGGCCCCCTGCTGTAACAGGTACGAACAACACGGAAGCTGAGTACCCGATGTCCATGGAC
>CAYGXU010000049.1:0-21867 GCA_964353875.1 uncultured Anaerolineaceae bacterium
AGATCATGATCACTTTGCCCTACTTGTCGGTTTGAGGCGAAGCTTCGTTAGGTGGTTACCAGACTCTGGACAGCATATGGAACGGTTAAGAGGGGTGAGCTATTGCCAACGCAGCCTTAAATAAGATTCGGCGAGAAGTTCGTCTTCCCAAAAGATCCGGTGTGAAAACCAAAGGTCCTGTCAACAGAAGATCATAAGTGCTTTCTCTTTTTCATTTTAGACCTTGGGATTGAGCTTTATGCAGTGTTGATCACAATCAGTTATCAATATTAGCCCTATGTTGCAGATCACAAACCATGTCAAGTTCTCCACCCCATACTCATCCATGAAAATATCCGTTGGCCAAGGCCCATTCTCACCATAGTCTCATATTAATAAACTTACACGTGAAGACAGGGAAAAAGCTGATCTATAACTGACAGCCTTTCATCCTCATCTCTGATCTTTATTACTTGGGAATCTGAAAAGTGGAAACGACCTTACCCGATGAGTCAACCAAAGTAATGATCTTACCATGGGACAAGATGGGATCATCCAATCCCCAATAAAGGTCGATGGGGGTGTCTTCTCCGGACCGGATGTTTAGGTTGAATGCTCCACTGTGCAATGTAAAAATTGGGAATATATAAACGTGACCCTCTGCATCGTCCAATCGCCAATTGGCCATGTTAGCTGGTCCACCGGTATTCAGGAAACGAACCGCTTCGCTTTCTAATTCACCTACACCAACCACGCCGCTAATCTGCACTTTGGGAGGTTTTAATTGGGGTGTTGGCGTAACGGCTGCTTGTGCCCGAGATCCCACCCTCCCTTCTTCATATGCCTTTATCCATTCTTCAGAGGGGATAATGATTTCCTGACTCACATCGAGTTCATCGGCATTAGTAATACCATTGGCTGCCATCAGGGCAGCCATGGGAATGTCCAATTCCTGCGCAATCCCAAAGAGTGTGTCCCCAGGTTTGACGATGAAGAGATTCGGCGTGGGTGAGGGAGGTAAGGTCGAGGTGGGAGTTGGCATCAATGTCTCGATCTCTTGGGCAACGTTCATCGTCGCGGTAGGAGCCAGTCCGGGAGGTGTCGGTCTGCGGCTCCACAGGAAGAGGACAAGAAGTACAGCTCCAACGGAGATGAGGACGTTCAACCCAAGATAGGGCAGAAATTGTCTCCAGTTTGATCGTCTTACGCTTCCCATCAGAAGCAGTTTAACACAGGTGGCGTAAAAGGGGAAATAAACAAACTCAATCGAAGTCAGCATTTCGGGAGGGCGTCTTCTCTCATTCTCCGACCGTTCGCGTTTTATACTCGAAACACTCCATCAAGAGTTTCTATTATTCATCTTCTCACCTCACTCCTTGTGCTGATAGAATCGAACCATGCCCTATATCATTGATGGCCATAATCTCATCGGGAGTATCCCCGGTATCAACCTCAGTGACCCTGACGACGAACAGCAATTAATCGGTCAACTTCACACTTATTTCGCCAGGATTGGGAAGCAGGCGACTCTCTATTTCGATCGACGCGCACCCGGCGAAGAGAAAGAACGGAGGCTGGGAAATCTGCACATCCGTTTTATCACCTTGCCTCAAACGGCGGATGATGCCATACGTAAACATCTACACAACCTGCGAGGTAGAGCAAGGAATTATACGGTCGTCTCTTCCGACCACCAGATCCAGCAGGCCGCTCGCCTGTCGGGCGCGCGGGTATTGGATAGTCAACGTTTCGTACGCTTGCTCTTTTCGAGACAAACAGCCCCAGACGAAGATGAGAAAACCGAGAAAATCCTGAGTGAATTGGAAATCCAGCATTGGGAAACGCTCTTTAAAAAGTCCGATTCGAGAAACGAATAATCCCTGACATCTGAGAAACTTTGAAGATAGAATGAAACAATGGCCTGCACATTTTAGTTCTTCTGTTTCGGATGGAAACATGGGCGCCATGGAAAAAACCTGATGAGAATTCCATTGTGCATTCCCGTAGACGCAAACGAAATTTCTAATTGGTAAGACCGGCCAAAAAGAAGGCTCCTGCAATCCCGCCTATTATGAAGAAAAGAGTGCAAACTCGATAACCATAAGGTTTCATCCACTGACCAAATTACTCAAAATATTGGTCGAATGATATCTCGCCATACATCTGTTTTCCAGGCTTAGTTCTTCTTTTACTTTATGCTCGACATGGAATTGACCTTGGTTGTATCGGGTGATCGTCATGGAATTTTTATTATGGGAAAAAGGGATGGGGGAATGCTCTGCCGAAAGCCCGTGAAATTTCTAAGCAAAAATTAATGTAAGTTAGATCGAATTAGTGCTAAAATTCCGCCAAGATGAACCTGACCTTTCCTGGTATTGGGAAACGGGTTCGTTTTAGGGGAACCACCCTGCCAAAGCCGTGTCCCCCTGCACGGAAGGTAGGACCCCGAATCTGATTGAACCGTTAGATGTTCCCCCTACATCTGGCGGTTCACTTTTTAAATCCAACGCCCAGGATAAAAAGTTCGGTTGAATGCCCAATCCTCCGCTTTGATTCACAATGGTTCCTCAATTCTCATCCGTGTAAATTTATGATGTGATCCGCCGTCAACCATCCTTCAATGGTCGACCTTTTCAATTTCTAAGTCAGCCCGAGGGGACATCCAACAACCATCGTCATCCAAATTAAAGGATTCAACCTGTCAAGAGATATCGAAGTTAATAGGGTTTTTTTCGGCAGGGATCATCTCAACCAAATAATCACAAACACACCCGAAAGGATCTATCCGCTCCCTTCGTCCATGTGCTTGCATATCTTCCTCATTCGAGAATGATTATCAAAGCTAAATTAGCTTTAAGACCAAAGCCCGAAGTCCGGTGGGAAATACATAAGAACGACCCCAACCTCTTCTTCACTCTTGGGGTTGCGAATACATGAGAGAAGATCATGACAGCACTTGTGGACATCCCCCACAGAGGATACAACCTGATAGATCACTTTTTCCTCAACTTTTTTCCAAAGTCCGTCCGTGCAGAGCATAAGATAACCATCCCTGGGCACGGGTCGTGAATAAACGACGATTTGATCGAATTCCGGCCTGGAATCTCCCCCTCCTTTGGAAATATTGGAGGTATTATCGCGAGCGTCATTGAACCCTTCTTTCGATCCATGGCTGGGGTAGTTGCCGAAAGTGATCCGCTCGATATGATGATGATCGATGTGATAGGCGCGCGTCGTACCTCGATGAGCCAAGATCACCATTTCAGCAAAGATCAACCCGACGGTCATGGAGAAATCTGATGACGCATCCGCGCAATACACTGTGTGGCTTGCCACTTGATAGGCATCCATGACCGCATTCTGGAGAGATGTACCCTCCTCAAAGCTGTCAGGGGATAAAAGATCGAGGATGGCGATTCTGGTTAAGTGCTGGCAGAAGGATGAGAGTGCCATCTGATTTCGATCCGATCCCAGAACCTGTTGACCACTATCCGCCACACCAAGAATGGCAAAATCGGGGAGAGAGATCAGGCCATCATAGTTGCCCACCAATGAAAACAAGGAGGTCTTCCTCTTACCGCGCTTCCTATCCTGTAGGAGGTCCATTGCCACAGCAGCATGGTGGCGACCTTCCCCTTGGAGTGCGCGCGCCAGCGAAAGCGCATTCATAGGCCGTGTCAATTCTTCGCTTATCGGCTTGGAGTTCTCAATCGATTGAAGACTATCTTCAGCCTTTTGAAAAAGGCGTTTGAAAAAATTCATTATTCACCCACAATGTTTGTAGATTGTATCTCAAAAGCGCTCTCGGAAAAGGGGGGTACGGATTAACCTCCTCCTGCGAAATAATGACCGCTTATCTTTGTTCCCCGTCGCCTTGATTGACATAGAAAAAACCTGTACGATGATGATCATCATTTAATCCGATGGTAAACTAACTGAAAAGAGTTACCAATCTCACTCAAGCTTTCCTAACCCCCTTACACTTGAAGCAGGCGTGTCCTTCTATGATGATCGAGAATCGATGTGTTTGGTTGGCTGCACAGACCGAATTATGACTCACCAGGAATGAAGCCCACCTATGGTTGCGAGCCTTGAATTTCCCATATCGGAGCGAAGTTCGGTCCTCTGCTGGTATCCAGAATTTACATTCCTCTTTACTCATTTGCATTAAAGTTATTTCGTTACTCGAAATTAACAAATCGCTGATGTTTCTTTGGCATATCTCTAACGAATCCAGGATAGGATTGAAAATATAAGGTT
The DNA here is from genome assembly GCA_964353875.1 of uncultured Anaerolineaceae bacterium. GTDB lineage: Bacteria > Chloroflexota > Anaerolineae > Anaerolineales > E44-bin32 > MGNI01. The sequence continues at coordinate 4,240 of CAYGXU010000049.1, forward strand.
AAGTATCAGAACTAGGAGGTAGCACCATGTCAGAGATTATTCGTTGGGAACCAGTTCGAGAAATGAGACGACTTCAAAATATGTTTGACCGCATGGTTAATGATTCCTTTCTCAGCAGAACTTCAGCCGAGGATGTTTGCGAGTGTTACGCGCCAGTCGATGTCTATGAGACAGACAACGAAATCCTGGTAGAGGCAGTTATGCCGGGTGTGAAGGTCGATAACATTCAGATTTCCATCACTGGGGACATCCTCCGAATTCGAGGGGAGATGAGTTCTGAACAAGGTGAGGCCAAAGAAGACGCTCGTTATCTCCTGCGTGAACGTCAATATGGATCATATTCACGCTCACTGCGTTTGCCCATGGAAGTGAATGCCAAGAATGCCAGCGCCGAGATGGAGAATGGGATACTCAAGTTGACCCTCCCCAAGGCTGAGGAAGTCAAACCAAAAACGATTCCCATCAAAGCCAAGTAATCGCACCATTTTCCCGGGATTTCAAGTTGCCTGAGTGGCAAGCCACTCGGGCTTTTTCATTCGCTCATCCGATTACGCGCCCAATGGCTGCATCCATGTCCCGATGATCTATGTGATTGAATAATCGCTGCGAGTTCCAAATCACCTGCAAATATCGTCAGTACAATCGAATTTAGATCGCCTTTTCGAGCTGATCTAGCAAAGCTGATTTGCTCGACCTGTTTGAAGCCAGGAGGTTGAACCATGCCATCGGGGTTAGGGAAACACGCTAGGAACCTTGCGCGTGTCGATGAAATCAAAAAGAAGATTACTGGTATAAACCACATATCCACGTTAATCAGGACTTCACCCAGAATCAATTCACCAGCAATGGGGGCGATCAAGCACGAGAGAAGTTGAAATGTACTTCCTCCGATTACCGAAGAATTGGCAAATCACCCAACTATTCACCTAGATCATTCATTCATTTCATACTGCCCATTGAGGGCGAATACTGATTCCTTCCAAACTTTCTGATAGCGTTGCTCATCGACAATGGGTTTTCTGATCATCTTCAGACACCATTCCATTTGCGCTGATGTACTGTTTGGTTTGCTGAGCAGTTGATAGGCAGATTTTGAGCAATCGCTCACCATGAAATGGAAGATCTGATCGATCGTTTCCTTCTCGATTCCATAAAGAAGGCAGTTCTCAAGGATCAATTGTCCATAAACGATAGAGGCGAAGATCTCTCCCAACGCCAACAAGAAATCGGTATCCTTTTGTTGTGCCTCATCGGGTGTGGCAGTAGTTAATAGGTTTTTATAGTGATCGATTTGTTCCTTAAATAATCGCACATTGGGAAGATCGAAACCATCGTATGCGACCTGGTAGTCATGAAAGGTCACCCCACCCAGCCCTCGGGTTGGTCCTTGCTGGAAAAGGAAACCATCGTTTGCCACCTCATCTCTCATGGTGATCTCAGGATAACTCTGGGGATTGAAGAAGTAATTGGCCATGAACTTGAGGATGAGGGCGATGTTCACATGCACAGTCCCTTCCAACTTGGGTAAAGCGCGGATATCGCGGACTGCCATCTCAAAGTAGGTATCCTTTTCAAAACCCTTGGCGGCGATGACATCCCAGAGGAGATTGATCACCTCTTCCCCTTGCGTGGTCACTTTCATCTTCACAATGGGGTTGTAAAGCAGATAACGACGATCCTCAAGCGATGCCACCCGCATATAATCCGCGGCGCGTAATGCGAACAATTTCATCGCCACCAGCCGCACGTAGGCTTCCGTAAACATGCGTTGAACATGAGGAAAATCCGTGACCGATAGATGATAGAGACGTCGATTGGCCGCGTGATTCATCGCTTCATAAAAAGCGTGAGTGCAGATGCCAATGGAAGCCCAGCCCAGGTTGTATTTCCCGATGTTTACCGTATTGAGACAAGCATCCCAGGCTTCTTGCCCTCGCGAAAGGATCTCCGCGTCGATGATCGGATAATCATTCAACGCAAATTGAGCGACGTAATTTTGGCTATGAGTGACATTTTGAATAAGATCGTAATTCTTATGACGATAATCAGCGACGAAGAAGACATATTCTCCTGTATCCGCCATTTTGCCAAAAGTCGATACCATGGGGGAAATGTTGCCATTGCCGATATAGTACTTCTCGCCATTGGCTCGGTATGTGCCATCCTTTTGCGACATGAGAGACATCGCGGTCGAATAGATATCGGCGCCATGCGCTCTCTCGGAGAGGCCAAATGCAAATACTGCACCATCCTTTAGCAGTTGAGCCGCCTTCTTCTTTAAACTTTCGTTGGAGCTCATCCAGATCGGACCCAACCCCAGGATCGAAACCTGCCAGGTATACCAGTAGGCCAGGCCATAAAAACCTAGAATCTCATTCAAGCCACAAATCCGCCATGTGTCCCAACGCGAGTCTGGATCCCCATAACCACTGGGGGTGAGCATGGTCGCAAAAAGCTGTTCTTCTCTGACGAAATCGAGGAAATCTGCGTACCAGGTCCGCGCATGGTCGTCTTCCTTAATTTTGCTTTTGCCCTTCCTTTCAAAGAATTCGATCGTTTTTCTCATCAGCTCACGTGATCGTTCATCAGGATATGGACGGGTATATTGTTTGGGATTGAGAAGAAACATTGCTTGCCCTCCAATGGATCGATAATTCAGACGGATCTTGAAATGGTAATGACGAAAGTAGCTTATAACGAAAATGACTGGCAGATGGATTCCCTATTACTCTTGGTCATCAAGAAAAGGTCGCATCTCTATCCAGTATAGCAAAATCGCTGGGCTTTAACCAAAGTTAAAACTACCACAAAGGAAAATAACATAGTGAGAATGGCTGTTTCTTATCTCTGCGATCGTGATCGGTCTCATTTTCGTTGGAATAAACCATGAGCATTCGAACATCCTATCGCCAAATATCTCCGGGAGGGTTTAATATTAATCCACTCAAGCGAGTCCTCGTCCTTTAATCAGGGGGGTACTAAAGACCTTCTATCAATTTCGATTAAAATCATATAAAAATATAAATAATTATCCGGTCTGGAAGTATATTAATGACTTCCCGGATAATTTATGCACGTTTAAAACGATTCTGCTCGAATATTGGCAGGCTGTACAACTTTATTGATTCGCATGGATTGTGATGGTTACTCTCATTGGTGAATTTCGCGAAAGTATAGTTCAATCGAGAAGAGTGAGCATCTCTGCCAATGATAGATAGCTTTCGGGATGCCCAACAAGCAAAATTGGTTGTTGCCTAATGGGAAGTTGTATTTGATCGAGATGGGATAAACGTTATCGGTGTGGGTATTTGTATCTTCCTGGAGAGAAATCCTGAACCACGGAAATATGCCACATGAAACAAGACTTGGAAGTTAGTCAAATTCAATATCTCATGATCTTTCTCAGGAGGATGCCTTCTGAAGGTTTAGAAGAGTTTCAAAGGCAATTATTAAATGTCGCCATCTACACACCAGAAGGTACCAATCGCTCCCGCCCGTATCAAGCCTACATAGGGAGAGATACGAAATCAAAAATCCTCGTCAGCGGAGAGACACCCCTCGATCAAGGTAATCTTCTTGCTGGTTTCATCATGACATTCCCACAATTAGACCTTGCCTCAGCCATGATCTCCATCCAAAAATTCTCATTGAAAGGGGATAGTCGAGCTGAAAGTGAAGAGGCCGGCGCTATTGTTGTGGCCGAAAACTGGGGCTTTCGAGAAATTCGGTGGGATCTACCTGGTGAATATGATTTAAGAAAAAAGGAAGATGGGATGTTAAAGGGCTTCACGAGCAAGGATACCCATAAAAAACCCCGCGATCGTGAAGTTCATGTATTTACTTCATTTAAAAACCAGGCGGATCCATCGGATGATAGGTCACAAGCAGGCTTGAACGGGGAAAATGATCCACAGGAGATCATGAATATTATCGGCATTGACGAGGGAGTTAAAGAGAGCAATGATGTGGATGAGGGTTTCGCATCTGAAGGCGGGTTCCTTGATGATGATTCCGATTTCCGAGGCTTCCTCAAAGCGACCGACCCGCTCGAAGATGCAGAGCTAGACGAAACTTCTCAACCAGTTGACCGAATGAAAAGGTGGAGCCTCGAAGATTTCGAGGCAGAACCCATAGAAAGTCACCCCCAACGAAAGGTTCCCGCCTTTATTGACTTCCCTGAGGAAGCTGATGGGTATGAAGATATCTCTTTTAACGAATCGTCTGAGGTGGGACGGAAAAAACAAGCTTCGCCTTTCGCCGAGGAAACAAACGCGAGTGAGTATTCAGACACGCATCCAACTTTTGGAAGATCCTATTCAGATCGATACGAGAGCAGCGCTCAAGCTTATCAAAAGGCAAAGGAATTTGAGCAACCCAATGCCGACGAAGAAGATCTTTATGAATCGGAAACTGAGAATGCACCCCGATCCCCCGGCTCTTTCACATTACTGGGAACAATGGAAGATGATGATCAAACGGAAGCAGTTTGGGCATCTAATGCTGACCAAATTTCTGCTTCGGTTAGTTCCGCTGAAGACCTGATCCAAGGGAAAGCATATCAAAACAACATTGATTATCAGGTTAAAAGAAGTCTTCAAGAACAGATCCTTGACAGAATTAGGGATCTTCCTATTCGTAAATTCTTCACGATCCTAATGGTGATCGGAGGTATTCTGATTGCTATTTCGCTGGGGGTAAAAGCCCTAGAGCCCGATTTGGAGGCTGCCCGAAAAGCAGCGGGTATTACGGACATCTACGAATGGATCATCGCGAACGACTTGGTGGGGACGAACACAGAGGATTGGTCTCGACTCTGGAAGAATTCTCCTGAATATCGTCAATATTGGGCTTGGCACGATAACCAATGGAGCAAAACAATCAGTCGCTATCACACAATTGAAGGCGGTTTTACAGCGATTGGCGTAATGGCATTTGTATCAGGAATGGCGATCTTCTTACTATCTTCTTTCTTGCGTGCAAAACCAGCATTTAATAAGGGCGCCTCGGCGCAGATAGGAAGCATTGAACGAAAAAGGATATCCCTGAGTTTTTTTGCCGATATTGACGTTTGGCCGATCATTGATACCTGGACCAAGATTAATGATTTTAGGCTTCTTGAAACAGAGGGTCCCCGTAGGTTGTACCGAAAAAGTGGGAATATGGCACATCCGCCAATCATGTGCATGTTATCCAATAGTGATGGTGACGTTCAACTTGAAGTTTGGCTCAGCACCCGGATTCCAACATTCTTGATGCCCATCTTCACAGATTTAGGAATCGAGGTTCTTGAGTCAAAGAAGGGGCGGCTACCCGAGGATATTCATGAGGCTGCGAATCTACTACTCGAAAGTTTCGGTCAAAATGCGCTTTTATAAACCAAATTTCGTGAATACCCTCCCATAATTACGCCAATGGATCATTGTGGCCTAACCAGTATACCCTTTCATAGCAAATGTTTTCTTCAGCTTTCTTCGGTAACAATCCTTAAGCTTCCCTAGGATCCATTCCTGGATACGTGATCGCTATGGTGAGGTGAAACCTTCCCTCCATTCAAGAAACGATGGCGGAAGCGCTCGATTCATCCTGGGCCGTCGCGAGTATCATTTTATGATCTATGATGGGAAAGTGTTATTGATCAGATCCAAGAAAAGCCTTCTTGGCATTCATCGCGATCCCAAAATGGGATGGGGAAAGATCTTTACGGGCGACTTCGAGATTTGTATGGCGCCAGGGACCATGAGGCCATTCTTTTCGGACCAAGACCAGGATATATAGCCCGGAAGCTGAATACTTGCCTGGATGCAACGCACTAATCCCTCCCCCAAGCGTCGAAAAAACGTACCAGAGTGAAATTCCCTCTTTCTCGGTGCGCTCTTGGTGAACGCCGCGCGGAATAGAAAGTTACAAAAAAAGATCGGTGATGGTCACCGATTCAGATCTAGCTCTGGCATTCTAAGATTTCCTCTAAACATTGATAGGTCAGCACCGAAGCCTGAAAAAATTCCAATCCCCATTTTTTTCTCGAAGATGGGCCCGGCAGGAATCGAACCTGCGACCAACCGGTTATGAGCCGGCCGCTCTGACCCCTGAGCTACGGGCCCTCTCCCACCATTTTAGCAGAGGCTCTGCGGCGCGAGAAGACTTCAGGCCTATTCCATCGCCATCATTCTACTCTTAAAAATCTTTTCTATTTGCCCTAACATCATCCAAATGCCCCTGATAATTAGCCTTTGTCTCGCATCGACTCGCGAAGGGATTTTTCTTTAAGCGCGATAAGGCATGTTAAGAATATATTCCCTATTCTTGTGTTGACTATCATTCGCATAAAGGTGTCTTTGGGAGCCGTTCTTTTTTGAAACAATCATCATAATAGTAGGCTTCATTTTCGATCGATTGACTCACAGACGATGATATCCAGGGAACGATCGGGATTTATAGTATTGTTCTTATCCCCCACGAAATCTATACTATCGAGCTTAGATCCAAGATATTGGCGGCGCATTAATGAAAAAAGCTCAGCAAATCGCCTCAACTCTGCTTGTCCATATCGCAATGATTATCACAGCTCTGTTCAGCCTGATCACCGTTTTTGGTTTTTGTGGGACGATTTACTGGTTCTTCGATCTTTTCTCTTATCATCGACTTCAATATATGGCTCTCCTTCTTGCTTGCGCGGGGACACTGCTGACATTCAAGAAATGGCGTGAAGCTGCGGTTGCTTTCTTGTTCGGGATGCTGAACCTGTCGCTGATCATGCCGCTCTACTGGCCAAGAGGTGTGGATGGCATCGATGCGCCCCGTCAGCGCGCCCTTCTTCTTAATTTGCAGTATTCAAACCGGGAATATGAATTGGTTTATGAGTTTGTTCATCATGTAGACCCCGACTTTATCCTATTTGAGGAGGTCACCAGCCAATGGGCTGAAGCCCTGAAAGAGCTTGGTGCTTATCCCTTCTTCGTCATCGAAGCGCGTGAGAGTTGTACAGGTATCGCGCTTTTCAGCCGCATCCCTCTTAATGAAACGGAGATATTCACCATTAACGAAACCGCGCCTCCGGATCTTATCGCTCAAATCGACTTAGAGGGGCAACCATTGACCATTATTGGCACCCACCCTTCTCCACCATTGGGTCCAGTGGATTACCAAACCAGTATGGACCAACTGTCCAACTTGGCTCGCATTGCTTCAGAGACAAGAGGAGCAGTGATGCTTCTAGGCGATTTAAATTCCACATCATGGGGATCTTATTTCAATAGACTTGTTTATGATGCTAACTTATCGGATAGCCGTAAGGGATACGGCCTCCAACCGAGTTTTCCTGCCCGGGACCTCATTCTAGGCCAATTCCTCTATCTCACACCCATCGATCATATCCTCATCTCTTCCGAGATCCTTGTCCTTGATCGGTCCCTGGGTCCCTATGTCGGGTCTGATCATTACCCGGTAGTAGTCGACTTCTCGATAAATTCCGATCTGGAATAATCCAAAAAATATGCACCCCTTAAAGATTTCCGGGCGACTTCTCCACGGATTTGAAGCCCTATAGAACAAGTAGGTTCACTTTAGAGTATCAAGAAGAACTATTCTCCGCCAAAGCTACATCATGGTCACCCTTGCGATATATTGAATAATGGTCCCAAATTCACTCGTTTGGATTTGAATCTTCTTGATATTTTGCGGTATGCTTTTATTCTTCGTATTTCATATTGCTCATCGTATGGTATAACGATCGGGATATCCAATAGTCGAGTATGAATTCATTTCCTATTATTTCTTCATAAAAAGAGCGCAACTTCTTGCTTGATGCTAAAATCTATCCCCTACTAAAGGAATTAATATCTCTGAGGGACCAATGAAATCTCAAAATAGAATTTATTCCGTTTCTCCCAAATGGTTTCCTGTCCTTGCCTTGGCATTGTTCCTGTTCATACCAGGCAGGCATGACTGGTTCGATACCGGGCCCAAACCCAGCATGGAGTTTGAGTTCGAGTATGAAACCGACGAGCTACTCCAAATCGTGGAGGGGACATTATTCGAATGTTCTGAGCCGGATTGTTCGGATGCGAAACCGTTAGAGGCATTGGGACCACAACGTTTCACCTGCGAGGTAAATCGCTGTTCATCCATGGCTTACGGGTACAGCGACTATCATCGCCTGGCCATTCGATTCTCCGATGGAAAGACACGCGAGAGCAATATCTTTGAAAGCGATTCCTTTTCTACAACGTATCGTGTGGTTGTACGAGAAGACGAATTAATCGTCGATAAAATACGCGGACGGGTTAATCCTTTGGGATTGACTTTGATTGGGCTCATTTTGGGTGCCTTATTTGCGCTGTTCCTCAGCCTCGGTATGTTCGTCCTGATGATTTTAATGATCATCCGAGCTGGAGAAGGAAAGGCTGATTTTAACACCTCGCGATGGGTTTTCGTCTCCCTCTGGCTGGTGATGGGCATTTTATTGGTTTTTGCTTCGATCTTCTATATCGCAGTTCCCATTACGCTGGCCATAGAAGGATTCCTGGCGTTGCTTTACGCTATTTTCCGAAAGCGCTCCAAGATCACAACGCTTACGATGGTCGCCCTGGCCAATATGATCACCATCCCCATCCTGTGGATGGGCGCCAATATGCTGGGCGGAGAGAATTTAACACTCTTCACCGCGGTTGCTGAAATCATCATCTGGCTTGTGGAAAGCGCCATCCTTTATCTTACCCAGCGGGACAGCCTCCCTTTTCGCGAGGCGCTGCTTTTCAGCCTTATTCTCAATGGATGCAGCTACCTCATTGGCTTGTTCTTGGTCCTCTGAAAATATCTTACATGGCGAGGATGAGAGACACAGATCAAATAGTGACTGTTTGATTGAGCTCTTCTTCGGCCTCTTATCAGGAAACCTGCCATCCCAATCCTCTTTTGCAGGACAATAATCTTATCCTGCGCATTGGTCCCCACTTACCATTAATAGCCTGAAATGAAAAACCACCCTTTCGGGTGGGAAAGAGCGGGCGACGGGATTCGAACCCGCGGATATCAGCTTGGAAGGCTGATGCCTTACCACTTGGCCACGCCCGCATGCCTGATCATTCTACCGCTTGGGCAATCAAGGGTCAAGCGATGGTACGTCGATGCGAGCTGGTGAATAAACTCATCACAAAGAAAAAGTTAAAATAATGGCAGCCCGAGGTCGTCCTTCGCCTCGTTTTTCTCGCCGATCAGCAACGCTTCATGGCCATTGGATTTGATCGCTCGGATAGCGGCGATGGGTTCGAAATCCCCTTCAATCTGCCCCAGACGACCGGCAAAGACGCGCTTTCCTTCTCGGATTTCTTCAAGCAAGGCTTGACGATCAAAGAGTTGCACATCTCCCCACACCGGCCCGCGTCGTTGATAGCCTTGAGCCAGAGAGAGGCGTCCATCTTCCCCTGCGTAACGAACAGCAATGATCACCAGATCCAACTCTTTTCGTGCAGCACGTGATACAGGTTTTCCTCGCACTGGCCTTACCCCTCAACTATGGATTATGATAAAAGAGTCGGGGTGGGCGGACTTGAACCGCCGGCTTCCGCGTCCCAAACGCGGCGCGCTTCCAACTGCGCTACACCCCGCACTGGTCAGAGTATAAATCGCCCTGGCATGCTGGTCAAGATGGGTATTGAGGGAGTCATGGCGACGGTTGAAACAGAATCGCAATCCAACGACAAAGGGGATGTCTCCAAGAAAGAGGATCCTTTCCCTCGTCTTTATCAGGCCTATGCCGATTCTCATACAGAAGACCTTGCCCTCTGGAAACATCTTGCGCAAAGGAGCGGCGGTCCCGTTCTTGAATTGGGATGCGGTCCTGGACGAGTGCTGAGTTTTTTAGCAGAGGGTGGCTTTTCAGTATCTGGCATAGATTGCGATGCGGGTATGCTGGACCTAGCTCAAATGCGATGCTTTCCCAGGTTCAATGATCGCGTCCGGCTCTATCTGGCAGACATGTGTGACTTTGCACTTCCCGATCGCTTTCCTTTGATCATAGTACCCTGCAATACCTTCTCCTACCTGGATGATGATCAGGCGCTTCAGGCTTTAACGCGCATCCAAAACCATCTGACATCAGATGGTCTGGCTGCTTTCGATCTGCCCAACCCCGAGGAGAGCATCAAGATAGCACAGATCTCTATACAATCCGAGGAAGCAACCGCTCTGCCGATAGATGTCTATTTCGAACCGAAAAGCGAACACCCGGTTCAAGTCTACACAAACTGTGAAATCGATCCCACCAAAAAGCGCATCCGCCTGACCTGGCATTTCGATGAGCTTTTCCCTGATGGCACGGTCAAACGCAGCGACCATGTCTCAAGTTATCATCTGCGATCGAGAGATGCCATGCAGGAGATGTTGAATAAAGCGGGGATGCTCCAAACCCAATTTTACGGGGATTACGAATTAGGCCCTCTCCATTTAACCTCCTCGCAGATGGTCGTCCTCGCCAGAAGAAGTTGAAATCCTTCCATTATCGTCTCTACGGCGCCGATCAGATCCAAGAACACTTCAACCGGCTGGGAGAGTCTTGCCTGGCAGCAAACGATCGCGCTCATAGAGAAAAGGGACAAAAGCGGCCTTTGGAGTTGGCCTGAAGTGCTCTCGATACTGAGGGCGATACTCGATCGTGGGGGGAAACGAGTTGCTGTGGTTTATGCTAAATATGGTAGGCAAAAATGGAATTCGACGCGCTTGATCTCCATGAAGAAAAGGAGGGAATTGAACATCCCTCCCGCAGTTTTCGCAGGTCGATATAAACGCCACACCGCATTCGATCCTCTAGCCGATATCTCGCCGCAACTGCCCGCGTACCGGCGGGAGGGTTGACTGAGCAGCAACAAAAATGCAGGGTTCATATATTCAAGAGGAAAGTGCATGAAAGTGTTTAAACCCTTTTTGAATGATCGTTCCGCCGCAATTGCTCAGGCGCTTTCTGTGATCTCCTTAGTATTGCAGCGCAATGTCAGACGCTGCGTTATTTGCCCGGTCTTACCCCCCTTTCATCCCCCCATTTGCGCCAGCGAAGAGCCGCAAGCATTTCGAGCTAAGCCCTAAATAGCGCAAATGGGGGGAAAGAGCGGGGTAATGCGCCAATCAGATTGAAAGACAACATGGCTGAGTTAATACAAGATCCTTATGAATTCGTTTGGGGGGCTTTCCTCATGGGGGGTATTCATGGTGGTCTGCGGAAGCGCGTGCCCTTTCTCGACTGATAATGTGGAAGGGCGGGATGATATGCAAGTATGAGAATCGTCAGAACGCCGCAAATCCACCGAGCGTCCTAGACCCGAATTCGTAAGGCTGCGTGATTGCATGCGGGCTGCAATCCCATTATTACATGAGAGACGCCCCCTTCGCTCACATCTCGCCTAAGGGGGCGTCACCAGGTTTGTTTTCTGGCGGCTTGTACACGCCCCCATACCTCATCAGCCATCTCATTACGCCACACACCACCCAACAACCAGTTAAATCGTTCATCCTCTCTTGCAGATTGCTCAATACGATCTATGAATTTTGGACCGTGCTTGGCAAGCAAATCCTCAAGCGGTCCTGCAGCTAAGATAGCCACCACTCTGTCGGAGATATTGCGCTTGTAGGTCAGGAGTATAAATCGCCACAGTAGCTCGGCTTCGCCCTCCAGCACCCAATCCATGACCTGAGTGGTGGCCCACCCATTAGCGTCACACTCAGGTGTCCCATCTTCGGCCTCTTGGCCTGCTATCCAAGCATCTACAATTCGATTCAATTCGATCTCATCCATAGAAGAAGCCATCCAATAAAAAGATGATGCCTTTACTCATAAAAGAGAATAGCACAAGCCAGGATTTGAATCGCCCTTGAAATGTACAATTCCCAAGCGCATTTCTCTGAAGTCCATCAAATTCAAGCTGATAGAGTTTTATACTTGCTTTCCAAAAAAGATCCTCTCTCGAATGTGCCCAGCCTCCCAAAGCCCCTCTTATGAGACTTAATGCATCTGCCTTACCACCAACATTACTTTCCCCTGAACCCGAACATTCTCGGGATTGTCGATAAAAATCGGATCCATGGTAGGGTTGGCTGGCTGCAGACGAATCCGGTTGCCCTCTCGGAAAATATGTTTCAACGTTGTCTCTTCCTTGTCCTCCAGCCAGATAGCTACCATATCGCCATTTCGCCATTCCGGTTCCCTTCGCATGATGACAATGTCACCGTCGCCGATCATGGCATCAATCATCGAGTCCCCCTTCACCTCTAGAGCGAAAAGGCCTTCCACAGAAACGGGAAGTAATTCGCGCGAGATCTCAATGGCCTCATCCGCACTGAACAACGGAGAATCAGTGCTGGGTAATAGCACTGGTTCACTAGCGAAGATCCGCCCCACCAGCGGGACGCGGAAGGTATCTGCCACCCCTTGCACTGCAGATGCCAATTTCTCGGTAAGACGGATCCCGCGTGAGACGTTTTGGTCCCGGCCAAGGAAACCCTCCTCCACCAGGCGGTTGAGGTTGTAATTCACAACCGAAGTCGAGGAGATACCCACTGCCTTGCCAATCTCCCGAATCGAAGGAGGGTAACCATTTTCATCGGAAAATTTCTCAATAAAGTCTAACATCCGGCGTTGTCGATCCGATAATTTGCCTTTTGCCATCATTGCCTCCTTTGAGCTTTGCTCGCCTAATACGGATTAAAAATCCATGGATGCGCACGTTTGTTCTTATTTTATAGGAACATCCGTTCTATGTCAAGCCTGATTTACTGTCACTATGTAAAGTCTGAGGCGCTGCTATTCCAGTTCGCCCCCGATATCCATTGATCCGATTTTCCATCGAATACGAATTTCCTCTTTTCTTTTTGCTCTACCCCAACCTCGTTGTACAATTCAATCCCAAAAAGAGGGCATACAATGGAAGAGTTAAAATTACGCATTCTCACAGACGGCAAGAACCTCGGCAATGGCATATTGAAAGTGGATGGATTTATCAATCACCAAGTGGATCCACGGCTAATGGACGCCTGCGGATCTGAGTTGGCCAGGCGCTTTTCACACCTTAAGGCTACAAAAGTCCTGACGGCTGAGATCTCCGGTATCGCGCCTGCTATCACCACCGCTTTCCACTTGGGTATCCCGGTGGTCTATGCGCGCAAAACCAAACCGATCACCATGCCGGACCAGATCTTTCTCACCCTTGCCCCCTCACACACCAAAGGTCGTATCGTCGAATTGATCGTCTCGCCTGAGTATCTTGGCGCCGGGGAAAGAATCCTCATAATTGATGACTTCCTCGCCTCAGGCCAGACCATCATGGGACTGGTGCGCCTGGCCCAGGCTGCGGGCTCCCGTGTCATTGGTATCGGAGCACTGATCGAAAAACGTTTCGAAGGCGGTCATGCTCTGCTTTCCGAATTGAACATCCCCATTGAAGCCCTGGCGGTGATCTCCGACATGAGCGAGGGGAAGATCCTCTTCGCCGACTAACCGATATGGATGCCATCGCCATTCTCGATTTCGGGTCTCAATATGCCCAACTGATCGCGCGACGTGTTCGCGAAGCTCAGGTATATTGCGAACTTTTCCCCTACAACACCCCGGCTGAAACCGTAATCTCGCTACGCCCAAAAGGGTTCATCCTTTCAGGAGGACCTTCTTCAGTCTACGATCCAGGAGCTGCATCCATCCCGGACTATGTCCTCCGATCGGGCTTGCCTATTCTGGGGATATGCTACGGCATGCAAGCCCTCACCTACCAGCTTGGCGGTCAGGTCGCTCCGGCGACGAAACGAGAATATGGACTGGCATCCATTGAAATTCAGACCGATAATCCACTCCTTCTTCAGGGCTCACAGACCGTATGGATGTCACATGGGGATCGCATTATTCAACCACCACCCGGTTTCCATGTGCTAGCCGGTTCCGAGAACTCCCCTTTCGCAGCGATTGCCAGTTCGGATTTCAAACGCATTGGGCTCCAATTCCACCCCGAAGTGCAACACACCCCGAACGGATTAGAAATCCTCCGACGGTTCGTTATCGACGTCTGTGGCGCAAAACCAGAATGGATTGCGCCCTCGATCATCGAAGATTCGGTGCGAAAAATCCATTCCCAAGTAGGGGATGGATTGGTGATCGCCGGCGTCAGCGGAGGCGTGGACTCCACTGTTGCCGCTACCCTTGTGCATCGCGCCATAGGCGATCAGTTGACATGCATCTTCGTCGATACAGGCTTACTGCGAGCTGCCGAAGCTCAAGAAGTGACAGCGACATTCAAAAGCCTCATCGGCGCCCGCTTCCTTGCCATCAACGCCCAGGAAGTATTCCTGGAGGCGCTCCAAGAAGAAACAGATCCGGAAGCCAAACGGCGCATCATCGGAGAGAAATTCATCCGTATTTTCGAGCAAGCCGCCAAGCAGATTGATCACCCTCGCTTTCTGATGCAAGGCACGATCTACCCGGATGTGGTCGAATCCAGCGGTCCTGATCGTAGAGTTGCAGCCAGGATCAAAACGCACCATAATGTGGGCGGGCTACCCCCTGATTTAGACTTCGATCTGGTGGAGCCTTTGAGATACTTATTTAAAGATGAGGTTCGGAAAGTAGGCCTTGCGCTAGGATTACCCCCATCGGTGATCTGGCGTCAACCTTTTCCTGGGCCAGGGTTAGCAGTGAGATGCGTGGGCGGAGTCACATTCGAACGATTGGAGAGATTACGCGCAGCAGACAAGATCCTGCTCGAGGAACTAAATGCAAGAGGGCTGCTACAGAACGAAACCGCGCAAGCATTCGTTGTTCTGCTGCCGATACACTCGGTTGGTGTGATGGGCGATCAAAGGACTTATGCAGAGACGGCAGTGATTCGCGCCGTCACTAGCCAGGACTTCATGACCGCCGATTGGGCACGCTTGCCATATGAGATCCTGGCACGCATCAGTAACCGCATTGTCAATGAGGTCGTTGGAGTGAATCGTGTCGTTTATGATATTTCCAGCAAACCACCAGCGACCATCGAATGGGAATAAAGTTTCAGCTTGTCCGACAGGCAACGATGCTAATACGGTTTTCTTCAGATCGCTTGGCTGGAACCATTCGCCCTCATCAAGAAGGATGGGTTATAAGAGGATGCATAAAGAATCATGTGGAGATGCCTCAGCCAGCGATTCCTCAAGGATGATCGCGAGCACATCCTCTCATTGAAAGAAGCATGAAGAAGGAAGTCGGTAAGCGATCACAATATAGATAGGAGACAGGGTTCATGGATGTTGGAGAAGTAATTGAACGTACAGCGAAGATCACATGGCGGTTTAAGGGTTTGTGGATCCTGGGAATCTTGGGTAGTTGCCGTGCAAGTCAAAGTCAATTTTCCAACAATATTACCTCAAATTTACGTGTGTATGAGCTGAACGAGAAGGATCTTGGTCAATTCGAAAGGTTCTTGGAGAATTTCGATTGGGAGAACTTCGCTTGGGAGAACATAAACTGGGAAATGTTTTCAATGGTGGGAATCGGCATCTTGGGATTGCTACTCCTTTTATGGCTCATCTCATTTATCATTAATATCCTTGGCACTTCTGGCCTCATTGCCGGTTTCAAACATGCAGATATCGGTGAAATAACCTCTCTCGGATTGGCTTTTAATCTGGGTTTAAACTACTTTTGGCGTCTTGCGGGTATCCAGCTGATTGTACTGGCAATTACCCTCTGCGCCCTCGTGATAGTCGGTATTATCGTTGTAGCAATCAGTATTCCAACTTTGGGCTTGGGCATGATCTGCCTCCTTCCCTTATTGTTCCTGTTGATCCCCCTCCTCATCGCTGCAGGTATTTATGTCAATCTATCCCAAATCGCAGTCGTCACGGAGGACCTCGGCATCATGGCGGCATTTGCACGGGCTTGGCAGATCATCAAGGAAAATATTGGCACAGTAATCCTCATGGCGCTGATCTTAGTTGTCGGTCCATGGATCCTGGGTATCATCATCTCCATGCCCTTCGGCTTTGCAGGATTGCCCACGCTTTTGGGTTTAACCTTTTTTGAAAGGGATTTTCTCATACAAGGACTCGCCGGTACTTTGGTTTGCGCCATCGCCTATTTCCCAATTTACTTACTTTTTTCCGGGATTTTAAACGCCTTTACAACCGGAGCTTGGACCCTCACCTATCGCAGGCTTATCGATTTGAATGCAATTCGTCCGATGATCGAATAGCATGGAAATCGAGGCAAGGGATTTTACGAATAGTCCCTTTAGAGTTGTTCACTTCTAAGACTGATTTGTCACGAAAATCTCGCGTATCAAGTTAACAACATATGCAACATATCAGGGCGCCATCTCAAGATGTCAGTTGGCTTTCTCATTGCATTCCCTCGAACCGGCTGCTACTACCTTCCCCCGTCCAAACTTGACCTTTGGTCCCTCTTCTTCGGATACACTTCATTAACGATCCAATCTTTCCTCTTTAGATGTATCTAAAAAGAATTTAATAATCAAACTCCGCTAATTGCGTCATTCAGACCATTGGATAGAGGAAATGGATAAAGCTACGCCCCTTACGATGGATTAAAAAAGACCCTCCCGCGAGGGGGGAAGCGGGAGGGCCAGCCGGAGGGAGGCTCAGAGGTCAACCTGTTTGTAGAATTCAGGGACCTCCGGCCCGCGATGGATATTTGGAGAAGAAGACAGATCGCCGCTGGCAGACGCAGGGCGTATCTGACTTTTTATGCCCAGAGTTGCCAGACCTGCCAAAGCAGCCAGGCCTCAACGGCGAGCACAACCACAAAACCTACCATCAGAATCACTCGAATAATCCGCTCGCCTACACTTAAACTTGGCTCGAAACTATCTCTAACTATTCCTGACTCGTAATACAATTTTCTCTCTGGATTTACCATCTCATGGGCCCCCGTCTTCTTCTTCCGACATTATCATACAACTAGATTAATCATTTGAGAGGGATTTGTAAGGAAATTGAAAGTTTCCGCTAATGATATCGCCTAAATCCACAGCATGCTAAAATGGTGTCATGAGATGCTTACGCCCTATTCGATTGGTCTTCTTCGGCCTGCTCGGCCTGTTCCTGCTTTTAGGCCAACAGTTGGTTTCAGCGCAGGTCGAAGGCCGACTTCGCCTCTCAAAGCCTCTCATTGATCAATTCCCTCTCATTTCTATTTATCTCTCATTAACGGATAGCGATGGTAGGCATATCCCCGAACTAACAGGCGAGAACTTCATCCCAATCGAAGATGGTATTTCGCTGAAAACAGATGAAGTCAAGGAAATGGTTGTTGGGTCACGCCAAATTTTCATTCTCAATACGGCGCGTGGTTTTCGCGGTCGTGATTCGCTCGGATTTACACGCTTCGATTATATTCGTGAAGCGCTTCTCAATTGGTGGGGTCGGAGTGAAACATCAAAGATTGGGCTTGATGACCTGATCTTACTCTCCGTTGATGGTCCATTGGTTCTCCATAGCCAACTTGCTGCAGAACTCTCCTCCGCGATCGTTGCATATGAACCCGCTTTCAATGAAGAAACAGCAAGCTATGAAATTTTGCTCGATGCGTTTAGATATCTTGCTGAACCAGCGCCACATATGGGCATGACGACTACCATCATCTTCATCACGCCTTTC
>CAYGXU010000050.1:0-19518 GCA_964353875.1 uncultured Anaerolineaceae bacterium
TTTTCGTTTTGTTCCCAATGAAACTTAGTCAAATCAGTGAATGCTTCGCCCTTACTCTCTATTTGGGACATCCGCACACCATCTCCGCCCTCAACACCAAAGGGTTTATGCAACATCAGACGGAATTCACCCTGCACCCCATTGACAGAAATAAATTGAAGGGCTATATTTTAAACAACAGCGCCAACGTTAACTCGTTGGTCCTCGGTCATCCCGAAAGGGGTGGCCGTTTGTTTGTCCCATTAAGCCTGTATTTGCCAGACTTTCTCTCCCTTACTGACTGAAATCGACAACCTCCTGATTATCATATCACAGCACCTTGAAGATCCTAGCGATATTTGATCTCGTAACCCGGCAAGCTGTTGGCCTCGATGTACTGACCCGTCACATGATCCGAAGCCGCTGAGGCCAGGAAGAGAAACACCGGCACGTTTTCCTCCACCTTAGGATCCATCCCCGCTGTGACTTGCGCGCGGATAGTGGCCGTGGTCGTTCCGCCGCCAGGACCGGCGTCGAGCACATCACGCCACATGGGGGTGACGCCTCTGACTCCCATGGCATTGACGTTGATCCCATAAGACTTCAGTTCCTCGGCGATCGTTCGTGTGAAATGGTTCGCCCCGGCCTTCGAGGCGGCGTAGCCGCTAAAGAAGGGCATAGGATGGTTCCCGGCGCCGGAGGTCACATTAATCACCTTACCCCTCCTCTGCGCCACCATGTGAGGCAGGACATAGCGACAGAAGAGGAACATCCCCCATAAGTTCACTTCCAGCGTGCGCAACCAGGCCTTGGGCTCCACTTCCCACACCGGGCTCCCCGGTCCCTGATGGCCGGCGACATTGACCAGGATGTCGATGCGGCCGTAGGCGCGCATGGATTCTTCGACCGCATTTTTCACCGCTTCCGCATCGGTTACATCGGTGACAACTTTCAATGCCTGGCCACCCAGGGCGCGCATCTCCTCTGCAATCCTCTCCAAACCTTCGCTCTGGAGATCGACCAACACCAGCAACGCGCCTTCGCGGGCATAGGCGCGCGCACAAGTACTACCCATCCCGCCCGCTGCGCCGGTGATCAAGGCAACTTTGCCCTTTAATAAGTCTGCCATTATCCTTCTCCTCGATCGAGATGTCGACAGCTCAATCGGCCTCAACTGTGGGCAATTGGATACTCGCCCCGCCATCGATAACATAAGTGGCGCCCAGGATCATTTCCGCCTTATCGCTGGCCAGGAACAATGCCAGGTGGGCGATGTCCTCCGGCAGCGCCAGGCGGCCGGCAGGCATCATCTTCCCCGCCTCTTCCAATACCGCTTCTGGATCGTCGAAAGTGGCCAGGATCGGATCCATGATGGGCGTGATGGTGCTCCCCGGACAGATGCAATTCACACGGATGCCGTAGGGCGCACACTCCAACGCCAGAGTGCGGCTCATGGAGACGATCCCGCCCTTGGTGGCGCTGTACCCCGAGAAGGTTTTTAAAGCGCGGAAAGCCAAATTAGAGGAAATGTTAATGATCGTCCCGCCTCCCTGTTCGATCATGTGGGGGATCACAGTTTTGGCACAGTGATAATACCCCCCCAGGTTGGTGCGCAGCATGGCGAAGAAGAGTTCCTCCGGCAGCTCCCATAAGGGATAGAGATACTGAACGGCGGCGTTGTTGACCAAAATATCGATCTTGCCAAAGGTCTCCAGGGCCTTCTCCACCATCGCTTGAACCTGCTCGCAAATCCCGACATCGGTCGAGACCCAGATGGCTTCTCCGCCCTCGCCTTTAATCTCCTGCGTTGTTTGCCGTCCGGTTTCCGACCGGTTCACTACCACGATTTTTGCGCCCTCTTTGGCATACAACAGGGCAATCCCCTTTCCGATCCCGCCCCCCGCTCCGGTGACGAGAGCGACACGTCCCTCTAACTTGCCCTTCTTTTGCTCCATCCCGCGCCCTCCATGATGATCGAGGTTCTGTCAACAAAGATACCACGCCTATCCCAGATCCAAACATCCTTCAATGGATCCTCATTACATCAATTCAATCACCAAAGCAAATATCTGCATCGCCGGCAACCTCACCTCGAGTCCGTTTCTGGTCTCCGCCCACTCACATGGGATCTTCCGCTCCAGATCACTGGCCTCGATCAATCGCACTCGCCTCCCCTTTAAGTCCCTCACTCTCAACACCATCTCCTCCTCAACAATTTCCTCATCCATGTCCCACAATCGTATACCATTCACAATCATCTGTGTTCCCTTGATAAAACCTTGGACTTGCACTGCTTGGGTATCGCTCATCACCGGCAAGCGTTCCCCGAAGCGGAACACATCATAGTGCCTGGTATGCCAATCCAACACCGATTGGGCCTGACGCATAAGCTTTTGAGGCATCCGCTCCCAGTGTTGCACGCCGAAGTCGCAACCACTGCCCGTCAGGTGGGTAAGTTTTAAATAATAACCCCCAGTTTCCTGCTCCGTGATGCAACCGACATTGAAGAGGTGCTCGGGGAAGGTGTAGAGATACAGATCGTGCAAGGGCTGCACATCATCCACCCCTGCAACCGGCCAGTCATTATGCGATTGCATCGAATCGAAATGCTGACCGAGCAGATCATTGACTCCCTCGGTTGCCAAGAAAAGGCCAGGCTTGATCTTCAGCAACTGCTCTCGCAATTCGCCCATGAATGTTCGATAGCAGGACCAGGCCAGGCATGGAAGCTCGTGGTCATGATCGTAGGCATAGCAAGGGTAGCTGCGAGCGCCACACACTTGATCGATATAGATACCATCGATATCGAAAGTCCGCACCAGATAGACCAGTTTCTCCGCAAAATGCTCCCGCCACTGCGGTGCGCCAGGGCACATGACATCAAAGGTGACCTTGCCGTAGGTCTCGCTGAGCGGTGGAGCGCCCGATTCGGCCCGCACCGCCCAAGAACCCCTTTTCTCCACATCCAGGGAGGAGGCCGGGTCGACGATCCTGCCATTGACGTACATGCTGATCCTTCTCCCGGCAGCGTGGATCGCCTGCACTGCCTGGCGCAGCCCCTCAACCCCGCCCAAATGCTCTCCAGGGACATAGTCCGGATAGAGGGTATCGTGACCGTCTTCGGTATAAGCGGTGAGTTGAATCAGATCCAGACCCGCCGCCGCTGCCTGTGACGAAACATTCGGCAGGTCCTCCGTGCGATGCATGACCTTTTCTGCATACTGATCCTTCAATCCTACCCAGGCCCAGGAAGGGCGTTCCTCATACCAGCGCGGGACGCTTGGTGTAGCGATGTGTCCTCGCGCCCAGGCGCGATAGATTCGTGCTCCACCGCGCCATCCATCGTCATGCAATGCCAGGTATGTCTCTGGCAATGTGATGCTCTGCTTCGAAACCAACTGCAGATCGCGAAACCGAATGCGGACAGTGGGCTTGCCCTGCTCCACACTCCAAGTCAGCTCTTTATAAAAAGGGATCTCGTCATGAACACCCAGATAGACGCCACGTCCACCGGCGAAGAGGCTGGTCCACTGCATGGCGGCTTTGACGGGATATTGAAGAGTCAACCCACTTTTAGAGCGGATGCCGGAGAAGGGGATGGACCAGCCGGCGCAGTAGGGATAGGTAAAACGCGGTTCAGACGCAAATAAAAAGGGGCCTCGCAGGCGAAACTCAAGGCCCTGCACGGTTTTTTGGTCGTCATTGGTAAGATGAATTTTCCAGCTGCAACCCGTCTCTTGTAGGTCAATATCCAGGTAAATCTTTACCCCATCGCACTGACCTTCATAGCGCAGGTTATGCTCCCCCTTTTCCACGCGCGTGCAATCCCAATTCCGCCTGAGATCCTTGTCTTGTTCAAAAAGAAGCCCCCATGTAAAACCGGCTTTCCCTCTTGGATCGATTGGAGGGAACAAGCGCATATCCAGGCTTGGGCACTCCATCGACATGAGGTCGCCATGTCCATTGAACCCAGCGCGCAGATCCCTGCTTTCCAGGGTGACTCTTTGATCATCTGCGGAAGAACGCATCAACCTCTCAACGCACCCGCGGTCAACCCGGCGACAAATTGCCTCTGGAAGACCAAATAGACCAGAATGATCGGAGCGGTGACCAGCACCAGACCGGTGGTCATCAACGGCCAATCGAACATGTACTGGTTTTGAAAGGTGGTGAAAATCCCCACCGTCACGGTCTTAAAGATCTCCCGATTCATCACCAACATGGCCCACAAGAACTCGTTCCAGGTCCACATGAAATAGAACACGATCAGGGTCGAGATCGCCGGCCGGGTCAGGGGCATCATCACATTCCAGAAGACGCGATAGAGCGAAGCGCCATCCACCACCGCCGCATCGACCAGCTCTTGTGGCAGGCTGCGGAAGAAACCACGCATTAAGAAAGTCGCAAAGGGCAGCCCCGCCGCTACGTAGGGGATGATCATCGCCCAGGGGGTGTCCAGCAAATTGAACTGCTTCATTCGCAAGAACAACGGCAGGATCGTCGTCTGCCCCGGGATCATGATCCCCGCCAACAAGAGCATGAACAATGTATTGTTGCCCTTGAATTTGAGTTGCCCAAAGCCAAAACCGGCCGGCAGAGCGAACAACAAGATGCCAAGAACCGTTACGGCCGAGATCCAGGCGCTGTTGAGAATGTAGCGCGGTACCCGTGTGGTGGTAACTACATGCACGTAATGCTCCCAAACCCACTCCTGTGGCAAACCAAACAGGTTGGTGTGTACCTCCGGGTTGGTCTTCAACGACATCAGAAGCATCCAGATGATGGGATAGAGCGAGACGAAGGCGTACCCGATCAGGATGAGGTAGGTTACAAGCATCGAAGGACTGCGACGCAGCCCGCGGATGAATCGCGTAGAACCTCCCCTCGCCACATGCGCTGGTTTATTATCTTGCTCCGTCCTTATTTTCGACAGTTGAACAGATGCCATTTCTCCTCTACCTTAACGATCAGATTTAAAGCCTCAGCCTTTGAGCGCACCCGCAGTAAGGCCTTTGATGAACTGTCTCTGGAAGATCAAGTAAACCAAAATAATCGGCGTAACGACAATCACCAGGCCAGTGGTCAACAATGGCCAGTCGAACATATACTGCCTTTGGAAGGTGGTATAAATGCCGACCGTGACGGTCTTGTAGAGATCGCGGTTCATGACCAACATGGCCCAAAGGAACTCGTTCCAGGTCCACATGAAATAGAACACCACCAGAGTCGAGATCGCCGGTCGGGTCAGGGGTATCATCACATTCCAGAACACGCGATAGAGCGAGGCGCCATCCACGACCGCTGCATCGGCTAACTCCTGCGGTAAGCTACGGAAGAAACCGCGCATCAAAAAAGTCGAAAAAGGCAATCCCGCCGCCACGTAAGGGATGATCATCGCCCAAGGCGTATCCAATAGACTAAACTGTTTCATTCGCAAGAACAATGGCAGGATCGTCGTCTGCCCGGGAATCATAATCCCGGCCAATAAGAGCATGAAGAGCGGATAGCTGCCCTTGAAATGCAATTGCCCGAAGGCGAACCCGGCCGGCAATGCCATGGTCAGAATCCCCAGGACGGTCACGGCTGAGATCCAGGCGCTGTTGAGGATATAGCGCGGTACCCGCGTAGTGGTGACCACATGCACATAATGGTCCCAGCGCCACTCCTGGGGCAATCCGAGCAGATTGGTGTGCACCTCCGGACCAGTTTTCAAAGACATCATGAACATCCACAGGATGGGATAGATCGAGATGACGGCATATCCAATCAGAATCAGGTAAGTCAACAACAAAGCCGGACGCCGCCGGATCTCCTTAAAAATCCCAGCGGTTCTGCGTCCCTGTTTAGCCGTCGAGGCTTGTGCCTGCCTTGCGATTTCCATGCCCATGAGGTTTTTTTCTCCCTGCCCTGCCTATTCACCCACTCGCCGGCGGTTGAGCCAGAGATAGATGAAGCTTAACGCAGCGATGATGAAGAACATCAGGCACGAATAGGCGGCGGCGTAGCCGAAGCGGTTATGGGCAAAGGCCTCTGAGATCATGCGGGTGGCGGTCACTTCCGTGGCGTAAAGCGGCCCACCTTGGGTCATGGTATAGATGATGTCGAACACCTTAAAGGAACCGATGATGGTGATCACCACCATCACCGTCATGACCTCACGGATCATTGGCAGGGTGATGTAGAAGAAGGATTGAATCGGATTTGCCCCTTCAATGGAGGCCACCTCATATAACTCCTCTGGGATGGTCTGAAGCCCGGCATAGAACACGACCATGTAAAAGCCAACCGCCTGCCAGGTGGCAGCCAGCAGGACCGAGATGAGCGCTGTCTTTGTATTCCCGAGGAAGGCAATATGGGAGGCTTTCCCTGTGACCATCTCGATCAGTTTATTGATGATCCCGTTTTGCGGGTTGTAGATCTCCCCCCATAACAACGCCACCACAATTGTGGACAGGACATACGGCATGAAGATCGAAGTTCGGAATAAGTTCCGCCCCGCAAGACCCTTGGAACTGAAGACCACCGCCAAGACCAATCCAAGGGTCAATGGAAGCACAATCGATCCAATGGTCCAATAAATATTATTGGTAATCGCCCGCACGAAAAGGCGGTCCTTGGTAAGGATATCGATGTAGTTGCGGATACCGATAAAAGCTTTCGTCGGTGAAAAGCCATCCCAGTCAAAGAAGCCAAGGTAAAAAGATTGAATAGCGGGGATGAAGAAAAAGAAAAGATAGAATGCTAATGGTATGAGAACGAAATGATAAGGGATGCTTTTTCTCCATAGGATCTGTAATTTCGATGGGGCTTCGATTTCTACCTGTTGCTTCTCGATCATGCCAGGGACATCCTTTCGGTACAAATCTTCTGAGAAGAATCTTACCTTAAGATAGGGGGATTCAAGGGGGGACGTTGCCGTCCCCCCTGCTTGTGGAACTAGCGCCCGAAAAGGGGTGCTGCGACAGCCTCAATATTGTTAGCGGCTTCCTGAACGGTAGATTCCCCGTTCAAGAGTGCAGCGAACTCGACCGGAGCCAATTCTGCGGCGATGTCGGATGGGTTGCCGACGTCAAACCAGGTGGTGAAGCCAAATTCATTGATATGGTCCATAAGTTTGACGTTAGCGGCGCCCATCTTCTCCTCGGTGATCAGCCCAAAGAAACCACCTGCGCTGAAGGGTAGCCCAAATTCGATCCACTTCGCCTGGACCTCCTCAGAGAGGAAGTTATCCATATACCAGGTGGCCTCCTCCGGATAGCGGGAGTTGACCGGGATGTAAAGCACATCGCTCACAGCGCCGACGAAGGTGCCTCCAACATCAGGACTAATCTTGGGGAACGGGAAGAAATCCCAGTTGAATGTGGCGTCGCGATTATGCAGCGAGAACTGCCAGGTATCGCTGACCATCATCGCCGCCTGCTGCTGGTACCACAGATCCCAACCCTGGCGGGAATTCATGCCCAGGGAACCCTCGGAGATGTAGGGACCCATCATTTCCAATTTCTCGAGGGCCTGGATGACAGGTTCGTCGGTCCAGGCATTCTTCCCAGCGTAGAGATCCTGGGTCCATTCACGACCCGCTGTGGCGACCAGGATGATCTCGAACAGGCGCTTCGCCTGCCAGGCGCCATCCGATAAGCCCATGCCGATCGGGATCAGTCCGTTTTCCTGGACCGTGTCCAGGACCGTGATCCACTCATCCCAAGTCTCAGGGATGGCCAGCCCATACTGATCGAAGAGATCCTTGTTGTAGGCCACCACGGTGCCGTTGATGAAGTCCGGCACGCCGTAGGGTTTGCCATCCGGACCCAAGGTCGCATTGTACATCGACTCGGGGAAGTACTTCTTCCAGCCGAATTTCTCATAGGCTGCTTCCAGGTCCAGGACAAGCCCCGCCTCGACATACTCATAGAAGGTGGATGGGTTCGCCCAGGCCCAGATTAAATCTGGGGTTGTCCCCGCCGCGAAAGCGGTGTTGAGTTTCTTGACATAGTCACCCTGGTGAGTGGTTTCCACCGTGATCCACGGGTACTTGGCCATGAAGGTCTCGTTCATGAAGGTGAAGATGGCATTCACGCCCTCATCCGTGGAGGGATCCCAGGTGGTGAAAGTGATGGGCGTTGGTTCCGTCGGTTGGACCTCCGTGGGCACAACTTCTGGAGGGGCTTCAGTCGGCTCTACCTCGGGGGGTTTTTCCGTGGGTACTGCCTCGGTTGTTGGTTTGGCGCAACCCGTCAGCACCATTCCCAAGATAACCAAGAGCGACATTGCCAAAAAGATACTGCGTTTTAGGTGGTACATTTTCTTATCTCTCCTCTTCTCATATTAGATTATAGGTCGAGTTAAAACTTCCCCCATTTCACTATTTTCCAGCATCACCTCCTCTCTTCTCCACCAGGGGCCGCAATAGCGCGCCATCCCCTGGCCGTGAAACGTGTTGAACATATCGTGCGAGGTAACCGTGCTGATAGCGCGGAGCGGGAGGCCTCCAGGCAACCCGCCTGCGCTCAATCTCCCCCTGCTCGACAAGGAGCTCGATCTCCCTCTCGGGGATGTCGATCCGGATCGAATCTCCATCCTCCACCAAAGCAATCGGACCACCCAGAGCAGCTTCGGGCGAGATCATACCAATACATTGTCCGGCCTGCCCTCCGGAGAAACGTGCATCGGTGAGCAAGTAGACCGATTGGCGATAGCCTCGATCCTGTAGCAGCCAGGCGATGTTGGACTCCTCCGGCATGCCCGGTCCTCCTAACAATCCCTCATAACGGATTATCAGAACCTCACCGGGTTTAAAATCAGCGGATTTGATGCCGGTCCAAGCCTCGATCTCCGAATCGAATACCCGCGCCGGGCCTTCAAAGACCTCCATCCCCGCATCGATCCCGGCCAGACGCACCACTGCCCCCTCCGGCGCCAGAGAGCCATGCAGCACCGCCAGTCCCCCATCGGGCTTTACCGGCGCATCGAGCGGATAGAGAACGCCCAGTTCCTTCGCAAGCTCCCAATCCAGCTCGAACCCTTGCAAAGATTGCTTCAAAGTTTGCCCGTTACAGGTGATGACTTCGGTATCCAACAGAGGCTCGAGCACCTTCATCACCGCCGCAAGGCCTCCCACCCGCTCCAGGGTTGAAACAGCGCAAGGCCCGTTCGGCGCCAGAGGCGCGATGTAAGGCGTGTCGCGGCTCAGGCGATCGAAGGTACCCAAATCCAGGGTAAAGCCGGCCTCGGCGGCAATTGCGGGAAGATGCAGCAGCACGTTCATCGAGGCGCCAATGGCCAGGCTAACTCGGGCGGCATTCAGGAAGGCCCCGGGCTGGATGATCTGCTCGATGCTGGGGCCCTGCACGATGAGTTCCACGATGTGTTTCCCGCTCTGATAAGCCAGGTTACGATGATAAAAATCGTCGGCGAAGGTAGTGGCGCTGTGCGGCAGCGCCAGGCCGAGCGCCTCCGCCAGGAGTTGCCCGCTGACGGCGGTGCCGAGTTTGTCCGCCGGGCACATCGTCTCCGAGGCGTCCCCCAGTTCAGCGCTGAGGGGATGTCCCGGGGTGAGATAACAACCGATGCCGCCGGGGACGAAGATGAATGGTCGCTTTAATCGGGCCGCCCCCATCAACATCCCCGGGTTGATCTTGTCACAGGAACTGAGGGCGACCATGCCATCAAAATGGTGCGCCTCCGCCATCACCTCCAGCGAATCGGCCACGATCTCTCGGCTGGGCAGGACAAAGCGGAAACCGGTGTTGGCGCTGGCCATCCCATCGCAGACGGCAATGGTATTGAACTCCAGGGGCACGCCTCCCGCGGCGCGCACGCCATCTTTCACCGCCTGGGCTAGATCGCGCAAGTGGCGATGGCCGGGCACCACCTCCGACCAGGAGTTGGCGATGCCCACCAAGGGTTTGTGCAAATCCTCGCCGGTCACACCCAGCTGAGCCAACATAGCCTTGTACATGTTGGGCAAGGAGTGTTCACAGGCGCGTTGCCAACGGGGGACAAATCCCTTCTCAGACATGCGTGCTTCTTCTCCGCCCGATCAAGCTTTGAGTCCTTTCATCTTGGCGCACTTCCTTCAGATTGCACCTGCAAAACGCGCACGCCATAGGCAGGCATGTCCACGCGAAGCCTGCGCAACCCTTCAATGGGAAACCGCTCCTCTCCTTCGTAGTGGATCATCTCATCATTGAACATGTCCCTGACCGAGCACTGCTCAGCCCCTGCCAGGCCCAGGCGTGACACCGGTAAGCCGAGCGTGACCCGCGCTTCAGTGTCGGATAAGTTGACCAAAGGAATGGCATGCTTATCCGCATGAACCCGAAAGAGCGCCAGGACCATCTGGTCATCACACTCGACGGCCAGGAAATCACATTCGCCATAGCGAAGTTCGGGCCTCGCCTGCCGCAGCCGCAGCAGACGTCGGTAGAACGATTCCGAACCGCGCTCGGCTCCGACATAATTCATAATGCCCCCGCCCTGCAAGGCGAACATGGCAAATAACGCCCGGGCGGCCTCGACCCCAAACGCCTGTCGCCGAAACTGCGCCATCTCTCCCCACCAGAAGGTGTCGTGGGAATCCAGGTGCTGTACGGTTATCGAGCCGGCGGGCAATGCCAGTGACTGATAGTACAGCCAGAGTGCGGCCTGCTTGGCTGTGATGCGCCTTCCATCGTAGATGCTTGCGCCAGCAAAGCCGCGTTCGGAAATCCCCTTCATCAGGCTGCCCGAGAGCCATTCAGCGTCATAGTTATAGGTAACGTCCATCGATTGGCGGAAGAGCGGCCCGCTGGGCTCGGTATAGAGCATCGCTTGCGGGTGGGATTCCTTGATCGCCTCCCGTACCCGCCGCAAGAGATGATAGGCTCCATAGTACGAAGCGCTGGCGCGATAGGGCAGGCCTTCAGCCCAGTTCGGCATGCAATTCCAGGTAGGAGCATCGAAGCGAAAGCCATCCACAGCGAGATCGACAATGTAGTGCTGCAGAACCCCGATGATGAAATCCTGATAAGAACGGTTGGCGGCGTCGAAGGCCCAGGTATAGACCTTGGCCGTCTTGCCCTGTTCGTCCTGCATGAACCACTCGGGGTGCTCATCGCGATAGTGCGAGCGCTCGTCGCTACGCTGCAACCATTCTTTGAAGATGAAATCGTAATAAGGACCGAATTGAGCCATATCCCAGCGAATGATCTCTTTATCGGCGCAGCCATGCAGGACCACGTCGAGGATCACTTTCAATCCCAAGTCGTGGGCGCGTCGGACCATGGCTTTCAACTCACCTTCATCGCCATACTGTACGTCGATGTCATGGTAGTCATGGACCGTATAGCCGCAGTACGGCCAATGCGGCATGACCTGAACGACTTCAAAACCCAGATCGGCGATGCGAGGCAGATCTTCGGTCAGATCAGCCACCGCGGGATAGGGCTCGTAGCTGATCCCATCCTTGAAAGGCGCGTTGCCAATGTGCACCTCGTAAATGGCTGTGCCTAATGTCCATTGCGGCCGATCGCAGGGCACGCGCAATTCGATCGACTCATACCAGCGTTGGAAGCGCCGCAGCGCGCCTTCCCAATCTTCATGCGAGAGCCGAAGGTACTGTCTGCCGGCCTGCAGGGTATGATCGTGGTTGAAACGGTCGGCCAGGAAGAGCCAGTGGATGAAATCGATGCGATCCCCCTCGCGCAACACTTCCATGATGGAGAACTCGCTCGTGGAATGGGGCCAACTCATCAGGCTGACATTGGTATCGGGGTTATGGAGCGCGACCAGTCCCACCACCGAACCGGGTGCATCGACCGAATGCTGCACTTTGCCCGGAACGGATAGGGTACGCGACTCCAGGCCAGGCCATAATCCTTCTCCTATCTCGGAAAGCGGGAAGTGGCTCGTCACGGGATAATCAGGCGCCTCCAGCCAGGTACCCTCCAACCTCCCAACGCTAACCTGGGGAACGATCAGGCGCACGTCCCTCAACATTGCCTCTGTCTGGCCATGATAGCTCAGGCGCAGGTCTCGACTGAAGGTATCGCTCCCCGGAGAAAGGCAGAAGATCGAAGTGATGGCCCAATCCCCTTGGCGAGCGGATATTTCCAGCGCTACTTCCCGATCCAGGCAAATTGCTTGGTGCCCTTCGTAAATGACCTGGCTCCCGATCTCCTGAGCATCTTTCAGGTCATAGACACGGCTGTTGCGCACCACACCGGAAAAGGTCCGCTCACCGTCGACCCGCAGAATCACGGTCGGTCGATCCAGGCCTTCATCACCAATGCACCAGCGGTTCTCCACACGATCCATGCAACCGATCCAATTTCCGCTCTTGAGGGAAAATCGCAGTTCCAAGCGAGCATTCCCGAAAGCGAGCGTTTCACGGTCCTGTTGCAGATAGAGTTCACCCATGAGGGCTTTTGACTTCATTTTCCCGCTTTTCACAGTCGTCCATACCTGTTAAAAACTTCGACGATCGGCACGCCTTCCCGTAGCTCTGTCCTGGTTTTGTCCTCCAAATCCACAAATTCCTCCGCCTTGGAGATCAAAGCCTCCACATCAACGCTGCCATCCATGGGAATGACCAGGATGCCATCATCATCGGCAAAGATCAGATCGCCCGGTCGGATCAACACCCCACCACAACGGATGGGTTTGTTGAAATCCAGCAGTTGCAGACGACCATCGGAGTCGGCCGGGACACGGTTGATGTACCAAACCGGAAAATCCAACGCCACTGTTCGGGTAACATCACGGATGGCGCCATCCACCACCGCCGCTTTCGCGCCGCAGGTGTATTTGGTGATGGTGCTCATCAGTTCGCCCCAGGCAGCAGCTTCATAGCACCCGCCCGTATCGATCGACACGACCATCTCCGACCGCAACTCGCCGAAGAATTCAGCGAAGATGCGTAACTTTTCTTCTTCCGAACGAAATTCTTTCGTCGGGGCGTACACTTCTCGCACCGTGAAGGCCGGTCCGGCGATGGTTTTGTTGGGCAGCAAAGGCCAAAATCCGGCTCGTAAACATTGGCCTCTGACCCCCATCACATCAAGGACATCCGCCACAGCCGGCACAAAGATCTTCTCCAAACGCGCACACCAGGATCGAACCCGATCAGGCATTAGCTTCCTCCGGGCTTGGTTCAAGGATCAAACAAGCCAGACCATCAGGGGTCAGTTCCTCTAAACAGACCTGTATCTCCTGCGGGCTGCCAAAAACCTCCAGCGCAGCGCTGGATTTTATCCGTTTAAAGGTCATTAATAACCGATTTAAATCCGGACTAAAAGGGTCAATATTCACTTCAAAAACAGGATACTTCTCCATCTTTAGAAACGATTCAATGATCTGCAGCCCACTGGAGTGCAAATGCAGAATGGGATAACCAAATGCTTCCAATACATGCCGCGCCTGTGCCCCTATCACGCGTTCAAAATCTCCCGCCGAAATAAGGGCTGCGGCATCCTCCTGGTAAACCGGGCAAGGCCCCGCCATCCACAGGCCAGCGTTAACGTATCCGCTTTCAAAGGGGGGAATCATGGCATACTGACTTTGCAGCACCTCGATCCAAAGCCTGCCCAATTGCCCCGCCAATGCCGATAGCTTCCCCGGCTGATCACAAATCGCATAATAAAACGGTGTCGACCCCAACAACGCCGCCATCAGATCGGAAATGCCACGCATGATCCCCGAAGCCACCGGGAAGCGCCCTGCCGAAAGATCAACCAGAGCCTTGGTCACCTCCAGGAGCTTCTGAAGCCATGGATTCTTCGGATCCAACTTAACAGGATCTCCAAGCCTGAAATCTCCCGGCGCTTCAGCCCAAACCGAATTCGACTCATGACTCACACACACGCGGCAGCCCAGGATCGCCTCCATCCAGGGGAAACCATTCAAAGGCGCAGCCCAATGCAAGAGATCGCCCCAAAACAAACCCGTTCGCGCCCAGACCCCTTCATAAATGGGTAGCCAATCCTGCTCATGAATGTCATCCGGCTGGACAATCCCTTCTATAAGATGAGGGATAAAATCCGCCATGGGATAGATGCTGTGCCGGTAAATGCCCACCAAAGCACTTTCTGCTGGCAGGCATTCGCCAAAGCTGCGATGGCGCGCACACAGGTCATCCAAGTCAATCTCCCGCATGGCATTCTTCATCGTATGCTGCGTGGAAATCCCTTCTGTAGATGTCATCCCATAAGCCATCTTCAGTCCAAGTACCTCATCAGGACACAGCCAGATGCGACAATCGGGTAGAAACATCGATCAGCGCACCATAGAGATCTGCATAGATGGGGTAGATCTTGTCGTAAATCGCCATCTGTTCCGCTCGGGGTTCGTAGGTCCTCACGGTCCTGCAAGCCCGACTCACGGCATCTTCTAAACCCGTATAAACGCCAGCGCCGACGCCCGCCAGGAGCGCTGCCCCCAGAAGGGAGGCTTCTGTGACTTCCGGCACGATAATTCGTTTGCCGGTGATATCAGCCTTCAACTGCAGCCAGAAATTTGACTTGGCTCCGCCACCGGTTACCACAAGCTCTTTAATGGGGGTCCCACTACTCTCAAGCGAATCGAGGATGTAACGAGCTTCAAATGTGATCCCCTCAAAGATCGCTCGATTCAGGTCCCCTTTGTTATGGGCGAGTGTCATGCCGACGATCGCCCCGTGCGAATGAGGGTTGAGCGCTGGAACACGGCCCGTTCCCGCCCCACTCCAGTGCGGGAAGACTAGAAGACCGCGCGCGCCAGGGGACGACTCTGCAGCAGCCTCGGTGAGCAGGTCATAGGCATCCCTGCCTTCTTTCGAGGCGAGCTCCTGCT
The DNA here is from genome assembly GCA_964353875.1 of uncultured Anaerolineaceae bacterium. Taxonomy (GTDB): domain Bacteria; phylum Chloroflexota; class Anaerolineae; order Anaerolineales; family E44-bin32; genus MGNI01. Next base: position 14,785 of record CAYGXU010000050.1, read on the forward strand.
CCCACTGGCCCAGTTGATCCCGGTACCAGCGCACCAGGCTGCCGGCCGCCAGGTGGAAACCCAAAGCCAAATAAAGATCGGCGCGAACATGGCACTGGCTTCCGTGGCCACGCGCCATCATGTCGGCTGACGTGATGGGAATTTTGGTTGCCGTGGCAATCGCCTCGACCGAACCGGTGCCGTCGGAGGCGATGCCCTCGCGGACAACGCCCACACCCAAAGCGGCGCAGGATTGATCATGCGCCCCCGGGACTACGAGCATCCCGGCCTTCAAACCCAATTGCTTGGCGGCCTTCTCACCTAACTCGCCAACGACATGCGACGACTCATAAGGCAGTGAAAAATTGTCGGTTGAGATCCCCATTGCCTGTAAATACTCGGGGATCCATCGTTTCTTCACGGCATCGAAAAGCATCGTGCGCGAGGCCATGGAATAATCGATCGCTGGGGAACCGGTAAGGCGCCAGACAGCGAAATCCTGGAAGGTGACAAATTTTGCCGTGCGCTCAATGACTTGGGGCTGATGGTCCCGAAACCAGAGGATCTTTGGCGCAGGCGGTAAGGAGCTGATCGGGTAGGACGTGCGTTCGAAGATCGCCTCAGCGCCAAAAGTCTCTTTGAACCAATCGATGTACTTCTGGTACGCCTGATCGCGCCCGTCCATCGATTCAACCGCCGGGTAGACCGGATCTCCGTGTTCGTCCGCAAAGAGGAACGTCTCCCCCAGGACGGATAAGCCCATGGCGACGATCTTCTCGGGATTCGAGCCGCTCTCAGCGACACAACGCTTAATAACGGAAACCGCCTTACTCCATACCTCTTCAGGATCAATTTCTGACCAGCCGGGTTTTGGATGTTGAAAGTGATACTCCTCCTGCGCCAGGCTGAGCAACTTGCCGTCCTCATCGAATAGACCAGCCTTCGCTCCACTGGTCCCGAGATCGACTCCCAGCAAATATTTCCTTCGCGTCATGCTTCCCCTCCCGATCTCTTCTTCATCATGCTTGCCTTATCGCTCGGCAGATTCCCAATCTCCCTCTCTAGATGCAAACTTATGGTGGCGCTTTTTCAGGAAGCCACGACGCAGCGTATCCCGTGTTGTTCCAATTCCTTCAGATACTGTTTCGGCGTATCGGCATGCGTGATGACCACATCGATGGCTTCCAAGGGCACAGCCACATGCTGGGCGATGTGCCCGAATTTGTCGGGTGTCGCCACGAGATACATCTCCTGGGTGACATCCACCAGGCGACGTTTGACGGAGGCTTCCAAAGGCAAGGGGTCCATCACCCCGCTGTCGAGTGTGAAGCCATGTGCCCCGATGAAGCTTTTGTCCGGTCGAATCCTGGAGATCACCTGCTCCGCTTCCGGTCCGACAAAGGCCATGGTGTACTTCGACAACATCCCCCCGGTACAATGCACCTCCACGCCCTCGATCGAAGCCAATTCGCTCACGATCGCCGGCCCATTGGTGTAAACGATGAGGTTGCGAAACCCGCGGCAGTAACGTGCGATGCACAGGGCGGTGGTTCCAGGATCGAGAAAAATCGTATCGCCATCCTTAATGAATTCAACCGCCCGACGTCCGATAATATCCTTTTCCCTTTGATAGGAAGCCAGGCGTTTGCGATATTCTGTCGGGACCATATAGGGTTGAGAAGCAAGCGCCCCACCGCGCATCTTTTGCAGCGCTCCCATGCGCTCCAACGCATTCAGGTCGCGATGGATGGTCATCTCGGAGACCTCGAACATCTCGCTCAAGGACGAGATGCTCACGGTACCTTTCTCATGCACCAAACGCTCAATTTTTCTGCGTCGCTCTGCTGGGAACATCGTTTCTTCTACCCTGCCGTTTATCGATCGCGATGATACAAAGTGTGATTTTTTGTGATTATAGCATAGAATATTAAAGAAATCATGTTAGAATTTGTTGACTTAGGCAGGGAATTTGAATATAGTAAGTACAGATGGAAGATAAAGGTCAGAGGAAGTTCCCCTTCCTTCTTCTAATCCCAGAAGGGGCAATGTCAAATTGATCCAATGGATCATAGGAGAATTCATGCCACTCGTCACCGTTCGGGAGATCTATGAGAAGGCCAAACAGGGTGGATATGCGGTCGGAGGCTTCGCCGCCGAACACCTCTACATGGTCAAAGCCATTATCGAAGCAGCAGAAGCGAGCCGTTCCCCGGTTATCGTCTTCCTATGGGAGAAGGACATCGAGATGGCCGGACCAGGGCGATTGGAGAACATCGTCCGTTTCGAAGCACAAAAGGCCTCTGTGCCCGTATCGATCATGCAGGATCATGGCACCTCGGTAGGGTCTTGCGTCTCATGCATGGTCCATGGTCATTCTGGCGTGATGATCGATTCCTCCCACCGCCCCCTGGCGGAGAACGTGGCCATTACCAGACAGGTGGTCGACATCGCTCGTATGTTGGGCGTCTTCGTTGAAGGGGAGATCGGGACCATCTCGCGCACCTTCGAAGATACGGGGGAATACAGCGAACCACCCAAGCACACCGATCCTGAAGAAGCCGCTATCTATGCCAAAGAAAGTTGTGTTGATGCCATTGCCATCTCGATCGGTTCCGCCTCGGGTCTTTACAAAGAAAAACCTCACCTGGACTTCCAACGTCTGAGCAGGACTCGAGAACTCACGGATGCCTACTTGATCCTTCATGGCGGCTCGGGTCTGCCTCCCGAACAAATGCGACAGGCAATCCAAGGCGGTATTTCCGGCATCCGCTTCGCCACCGAGATGCGTCTGGCTTTCTTCGATGCGATGGAGGCGAAACGCGCCGAGCTCGGTCGTGACTTCCCTGACTCGCGTCTCATCCTGCGGGCCGGAGCCGACGCGGCCAAGGCGATGATCCTCATCCGCATGGAGCAGATGGGCTGCGCAGGTAAAGCATAGGACTCGGTCAGGTCATCTCTCGATACGCGGCGCCCTCACAGCTCTCTCTAGAGCAACCGCGCAGGCAAATATCCTGTCCATCATCCCGAAGCATCCCCGACTAGCCTTCGGCACTCTTCTACCCCCGCCTGACGACGGCCCTCTTCCCGTCAGCTATGAGCTGCGGCCGATTGTACATACCTCTCAGCAATTTACGAAGGAAATTGCTTTAGGACTATCCTCCCATGGATTCCTCCACCTCTATTTTGATACATTAAATCTGGAGGGGATCATTGGAACGCGCAAAGGGTTCAGCTTTTGGCTGCAATAAGAGGGTGAACATATGAAAAGAATGCCTAAAACACTCTCTCGGGCGATGGTTCTCGTGTTGCTAATGACATTGAGCAGGGGTATGGATGCTTCGAGTGCAGGTGAAGAAATCATCCCCGAGGACCGGAGAATAGATTGGACTCATGCCGGCATCCCCGGTGGGATCCCTGAAAGGAGGACCATCTGCGCCACCATCGACAGCGTTGTCTACGGCAATGGGCTGACAAACGCAACAGCCGCCATCCAGGAGGCGCTTGACAACTGCCCAGACGGACAGGTAGTTTATCTGCCAGAGGGCACCTACATCATTCAAGGCACAGTTCACCTCTATGATTATGACACCCTCAGGGGCGCCGGACCTGGTAAAACCATCCTTAAGCATATTGGGGGCTACGCAAGGTCTATTGTAGACATGCGGGGCTCGGTCTATTGGCAATTGGTCGGGCTGCATAAGGTCCACGATGTCCTCGAAGCAAACAAGGATTCACAGGTGATCACCCTTTCAGACGCATCCGGGATTGCGCCTGGAGACATTCTTCTGATCAACCAACTCAATGATAACGAGCTTGTTGATCCCGTCGGTGTGCAGGGAAAATGTACCTATTGTGGTTATGAGAATGGCGATCGAGTGTTAGGGCAGTTTGTCGAAGTGATTTCCGTAAATGGCAATCAGGTTAACCTCAACCTACCCCTCCATTGGACGTATGATATTGATCTTGATCCTTGGGCATACCAGGTGGACGCTTCCGCAATGGTCCGTCACGCAGGAATGGAAGACCTTACCCTGACGCAGGATCAGCCCGAGGTTGAGTACATGATTGAGATGGATGGTGCGCAATACTCATGGGTTAAAAATGTCGAAATAAAGAATATCCAGAAGCGCGCCATGTGGATCATCAATTCCCTGCAAAATGAGATCCGGGAATGCTATGTTCACATCGGAATCGATGGATATGGTCGCGATCGCGGCTACGGGATATTGCTTGACAGCCACAGCTCCAATAACCTGGTTGAGAACAATATCTTAAGCACCATCGACGGCGGAGGCGTTATGACTGCCGGGGGTGCTTCGGGCAATGTCATCGCTTACAACTATCTGCACGAAATCCTCTTTGATGATCCATGGTGGTTGATCGGTAGCCCATCTATAAACCACAGCCCCCATCCGAAGATGAATTTATGGGAAGGAAACGTCGGCTACAAAACAGAAGGCGATATCATTCACGGCTCCTCGAGCCACAATACCATCTTCCGCGCTCGATCGAAAGGCTGGCAAAGTGAAACGATAACGACCCGAAATAACGCGGTTGAGTTCGCCGCCAAAAATACGTACATGAATGTCGTTGGAAGTGTGCTCGGGACTGCAGGAAAGTCCAACAGATACGAGGTACTGCCAGGCCAGCCCTATGATGATTCGAAGGAAAGAGTGATCTGGGCATTGGGTGTTGGCAGTGGTGTTGACGATCCCAATGTGGCTGCCACGCTGCTGCGCCATGGCAATTACGATT
>CAYGXU010000050.1:19618-20995 GCA_964353875.1 uncultured Anaerolineaceae bacterium
GGTGTTGACGATCCCAATGTGGCTGCCACGCTGCTGCGCCATGGCAATTACGATTATGTCACCAACTCGGTTGTTTGGGATCCGGCGATATCCACTCACGAGATTCCCGATTCGTTATATCTGACCGGAATGCCGACATGGTGGTGCCAGGAGACGCCCTGGCCTGCCATCGGTCCCGATGTGGAAGGTTACACCCATGCGATCCCGGCCGAGAGGCGATTTAAGGGTCTGCCATGCACTCAGGGGATGGACCAGCCCACCTTCGTCGATGTCCCTTTCGACCATTGGGCGCATGATTTCATCGAAGCGCTCTATCAGGGTGGCTACATATCCGGGTGCAGCACCAGCCCCCTCATGTACTGCCCAGAACGCATCATGAACCGGGCGGAGAGCGCTGTCTTCATCGTGCGCGGCATCCATGGAGCAGATTTCAGTCCTTCTGATCCGACCGAGAAGGTCTTCGGGGATGTCGCCCTCACAGAATGGTACGCCAAATGGGCGACGCAGCTGTGGATCGACGGCTACACCGCAGGTTGCGGGACGAATCCCTTGATCTACTGTCCCCTGCAAGAGCACACCATCGCAGAGGGCAGCGTCTTTTACCTGCGTATGCTGCACGGCGCCGAGTATGAGCCTGCGCCTGCAACGGGCTTATTCGCCGATGTGCCTAAGGACGCCTGGTATACACGCTGGGTGGAAGAGGCTTACCGGACGGGGATCTTGATGCCCTGTCAAACTGAACCTGAGTTGAACGCCTGCCCCTTGGATGGGCTCGATCGGGCGATGGGCGCCTATATGATGGTGCAGGCCAAAGGGTTACAGATTCCGTAAGGGCGAACGGCCAGTCGCCCTTACACCTTCACCCTCAATGCTTCGCTGAACAACGTGCCCTTCCTAAGCAAAACGGTAACGATCATGCCAAAGGACATTCTTTTGTTTCTGGATATTGAAAGAAAAGAGGGGCAGCCATGACAAAACAACTGACATGCTAACTGCTGGGTATCCTGTCCATGCAGAGGATGAAGGATCCCCGGAGCAATGCTTCTAAAGGATCCTCTCAGGGAGTCCCTAGCCCTTCCCGTCCCATTTATATTGACATACCCACTCAGGATCGTCTTTCATCCTGATCCGCCTTTTGCCCCCTCCCATATGCGTCAACGAAAGCCGTTACGGGCAGAACCCTGAAGGGCGCGAATGGGGTGATGAAGAGGGGGTAAGACCAGGCAAATCAGACGGCCCTTGATCTTGCGTTGTGACACCAATAAAATCACAGATCGGCCCGAGCCATTCCATATTGACAATCTTCGCAAATACGATTATCTAGTTAGATATTCTCAATCAATAGGTTGAAAATGCGCATCACCAAAATCGAGACCA
>CAYGXU010000051.1:0-20758 GCA_964353875.1 uncultured Anaerolineaceae bacterium
TAGAGCCTGTTCATACGCTTTTGGCCTATATTAGACAGCCTTTTTGGACAGCCCCTTGGGGTGGGTAGAGGGGCATAAATAAAAAAACCACATCATGTTGAATATTAAAATCATCACTGGCCAGCACATATCTCCGGAACTCTATGCAAAGGCAAAGGAACTGCGCCAAAACATGAAACATGCCGAAGCCAGGCTCTGGCAGCGCCTGCGCGCAGGCCGCTTGCAAGGTTACCACTTCCGTCGCCAGCAAGTGATTGACCGGTTCATCGTTGATTTTTACTGCCATAAAGCCGGCCTGGTGGTTGAATTAGAAGGTGGGGTCCATTTATGCCAAGAGGAATACGACCAGCAGCGTGAATTATCCTTGCGGGACCGTGGTCTGAAAGTCCTGCGCTTTGCTAACGCTGATTTGGAATACAATCTAGAAAGCGTTTAAAGCATCATTTTGGAGACTTGCCAGCAGCAGGAAGCAGGAGGCGAGGGGAATAGCTAAATTAGGCGCCAAAGTCAGTGCGGTCCATTACCCTTTCATCTGCTATGCCATGGAAGTCTGCTGGGAAGTTCTACCGCGCGGGGGACTCTATCCGCCTCGAGCGCGGCAAGGAGGTATTGATGCTCCAAGAGACCTTTTTGATCCAAACCCAGCGCATCAATCCAGGAAAGCTGAATCATATCCGCGGCAAGCATCTATCGAAGTCCCCAATCCATACCCTGCCGCATATTGGGGGTGGTATGGAAGCCTGGGAGTATCTGCATGGTCTAAGAATGGTTGACTTGCGTTCGATACCGATCTTCTAGGCTAACCAGCAGACATCCGGGCAGAAGCCATTGTCTACGGACTTCTTCATTTGAAGGTGCCGAATCATAGGAAGGTTTTTCAGCGCTTGATGAATAATTGATAGATGGATGGTTTCACCCGCATTAACAGAATGAAGGAATAACACAAATAATTGAAATGGAGATGCCCCATATGCCGCGTGTCCGCCTCATCCACTGGAACGCATTCGAAGCGCAGGCTTGTATTGATCGAGTGCATTCATTGGGCTATGAGGTGATCTTCGAGGAATTTTCTCCAGATGTGCTTCGCAGGCTCAAGGACGACCCACCGGATGCCTTTATCATCGATTTGGGCCGGCTCCCCTCCCAAGGTCGCGACGTGGCCTTGGCCATCCGCATGTACAAAGGTTCTCGCCATACGCCGATTGTCTTCGTCGGAGGAAACGCCGAAAAGGTGGAGCAAGTGAATGAGAAAGTCCCTGATGCGTTGTTCACCTCATGGGATCAGATTGGCGCTGCTTTGGTTCAGGCCATCGCCCATCCCCCCATCGATCCCAGCGTGCCCCAGTCGCTGCTCGATGGATATTCGGGCACGCCTTTACCTAAGAAGTTGGGGATCAAGCCCAATTCCGTTGTGACCTTGATCGGAGCACCGGACAATTTTGAGGAGACGCTCGGTGAATTACCACAGGGTGTTCTTTTACAGGAGAAACTCACTCAGCCATGTGATGTCACGCTTTGGTTTTCAAGATCCAAACAGGAGATCGACGAGGATATTAAAACAATGGCCGCTTCTCTCGGAGAAGGCATTCTCTGGATCCTCTGGCCAAAAAAGACATCCGGCTATCCCTCAGATCTGAACCAGCAATTCGTGCGCCAGGCGGGACTGGTAGAGGATTTGGTCGATTTCAAAGTTTGCTCAGTCGATGCCACCTGGTCCGGTCTGTGCTTCACCCGAAGGAAAAAGAGATAAGATCCTTTGCATCCGATTGCGAAGCAGCGTAAGATTAGATACACACGCAATATTCGGTTTCATCAAAAGGCTCGGGGTCGCCCAACCTTCTTACCCCGCATCCTTCCCATACGCCCCTTGTAGGAGGTTCTTCTACGTTTCCCTGATATGCCGAACCGATTCTAAAACAAGCGAGGATTCAAGGCGATAGATGGATGGCCCCTCGGCCGGAGTGATGACATTGTACGATGTAGTGATCATACTCTTTTGGACAATCGTCGGGTTTTGCCTGGGATCGATCCCCTTCTCCGTCTGGATGGGTCGATCATTACTGCATACGGATGTTCGTCGATTCGGTGACGGCAATCCAGGTGCTGCCAATCTCATGCGAGCGGGGGGTTGGCCTATTGGTCTATTGGCTGGCGTATTGGATTACTGCAAAGGTCTCGTGCCGGTTGGGATTGCCCATTTTTCAGTCCACATCACAGGCTGGGGATTGATCCCGATCGCCATAGCCCCAATTCTTGGTCACGCTTTTTCGCCCTTTCTCAAATTTCACGGAGGTAAAGCCCTTGCTGTGACCTTCGGCATCTGGACCGGGCTGACTTTGGGAGAAGGTCCGATCCTTCTAGGCGCCTTCCTGACCGCATTTTTCCTGCTCCTGGCAAGCAATGGCTGGCCAGCAATCCTGGGTTTAATCGGGTGGACGCTCCACTTACTCGTACGAGGCGCGAGTGCCGAATTCCTGGCTATCGCATTGGGAAATTTGCTCATTCTCGCATGGAAGCATCGCCATGATCTGCGCCCGGGACTTCGGATGCGACCTTTCCTCCGAAAACTGCTACCCGGAGCGAAGAGCCATCGTGACCATGGGATCTGATTTCTGGTTGCAGAGACAAGAAGACCTGGCACTCTTCGTAGGTGCGCTGATTATCATCGCCTTGAGCAACCTTCTCACCCTGCGCCGTCTTGGCCGATATCCCCCGCTTTCCAGCTTCCCATCCGTTTCCATCCTTGTCCCGGCTCGAAACGAGGAAGGGAACATCACACCTTGCCTGCGGACACTCCTGGCGCAAAGCTATTCCGACTATGAAGTCATCGTGCTCGACGATAATTCCATCGATGGGACGGCCAGGGAATTGGCGCTTTTAAAGGCAGAGGAGAAACGATTGATCGTGCTACAGGGAGAAGCACTACCCCCAGGTTGGATCGGAAAACAATGGGCTTGTTATCAATTGGCTCATGCAGCACAGGGAGAATTGCTCCTTTTCACCGACGCCGATACACGTCACCATCCAGAGACATTGGCGCAGGCTGTGGCAGCCCTTCAGGCAGAAAAAACCGATCTATTGACGGCATTCGTCTCAGCCGAAACAAAAACCTGGTCTGAGCGATTATCGCTGCCGATCCTGAATTGGAGCATTCTCTCCTTCTTGCCGCTCTGGCTGGTCCATCATCTTCGGCTCCCCGCTTTTTCCGCAGCCAACGGGCAATTCATGCTCTTTCGCAGAAAAGCCTATGAGCAAATTGGAGGTCATCAGAGCGTGCGGGCCAACGCTGTGGAAGATCTTGCTCTTGTACGCAGGCTAATCGCCCATGGCTTACGATGGCGATTGGTGAATGGGCAATCGCAAATACGCTGCCGCATGTATCACAACTGGCGCGAGGTTTTCGAGGGGTTTGGCAAGAATCTCTTCCCGGCCTTCGGGTATAATGTGCCGCTCTTCCTCTTCGTCTGGCTTTGGTTGGGATTTGTTTTTCTTGAACCGCCGATTCTTATCGGATTGTCTATTACAGGAGTTCCCATCCCATTCCCCTTCATTCAGCTCGCTTTAATCGCCATCAGTGCTTCCTTCATCCTCTGGGCGATCGTCATCGCATATTTCCGCTTTCCTCTTTACCTGGCATTGCTTTACCCACTCATCCTAGGGACCACTCTTATGATCGCGGCTCATTCCTTATTCATCACGTTGCGCGGTCGGGCGACATGGAAGGGCCGGACACTCGTTCGGTAAAGGCTTTACTTCAAAGAAGAAGCAAATCCATGGTCATAATTCAAATGGAAAGCACCCTGTGGAATCAGCCCGATGGGCGTTCATTCGTGAGCGGATTGTCCCAAAAGATCAATGCCCTTTCGCTCAGGGCTGATAAATGGATTTAAACAACAAAAATGGTCCGGTCTAGCGCTTCTACGCCCGACGGTAAACCACTGGGCTTATGCGAAAAAGGGTGCTGAAGCACCCTCCCTATTTAATCTGATCTCTAGTGCAATTTCATGCAGTTGAACAAAATATTACCCTTATCTCCCATCCTTTCTTTTTGTCTTTTGACGGTTGCGATAAATCCACAGATAATGCTATATTTCCCCAAATATGGTTCGTCCCAAAGCAACTTGTGACCAGACGAAGTTCTGCAAATAACCGAAGAGGACTGGATGTCTCACGGACTAAAAACCCAAAGCATAGTCAGACCTGAGACGCGCCTTGCCTTCCGCCCGATCACAGAAGCTGATGCTCGCAAAATGATCGGGTGGCGATATGAACCTCCATATTCCATCTACGACCTCTCGGAAGATGAACTCAACGAACTTCTTAACCCTGCCAATTGCTATTATTCCGTTTTTAACGATCGGGGAACCCTGATTGGTTTGTGTTGTTTTGGCAGAGAAGCCAGAGTGCAAGGAGGTGATTATCCTCAGCTTGAACCCATGGTATTAGATCTCGGTCTTGGTCTTCGCCCTGATCTGGCCGGACAAGGGCTGGGGCGTTTTTTCCTACAATCCATCCTTGACTTCGCCATGGGAAGTTTCTCCCCACAGCGCTTGCGCGCAACAGTGGCCAAATTCAACCGTCGATCCCAACGCATCTTCCAGCATCTCGGATTCACAATCACACACACCTTCACCCGTCCTGCGGACGGCATCGCCTTTGTCCAGCTTGAACGCAACGCAAACTGGAAAGGCGGGACAAATCCTGATCCAATTCCATGAAGCTGCATGAGAGATATTCCCTACAGGAGCAGTCATCGACCGGTCATAACCAAAATGCGTTTTTCCATTTCTCCCCTGATACTGATGCATTAAAAATATGTCCTTTGCACTCCTTACAAATTGGAAGGTCTCCGAACTGGTTTCTTGAGCAAAGATAGGTGAAAATAATCCCCTAGACATTGAACCTCTACTATGAAGGGTTATTCCAAGATGATATCCACTGCCCAGGTTATTGACAGAGCTTACAAGCTAACCAGACCATTCGACCTGAGGCCAGGTGTCAACCGGGCAAGGGGAAAAGTATGAGAACTTCAGTATGGCGGGTATTGCGAGCCCAGTTACGGGATGCGCAGGTTTTATTACAGGAATCGTGGATCTCCCTCTGCCTATTCTTCGTCATCATCCTCGCAGGAGCAGTCATCCTATCCTTCGGGTATACCTACCATGGAACAGATCAACATCCCCATTTCAGCGAAGCATTACACGCCGCGTTTTCCTTGGTGTTCTTCGAGATCGTCCTACCTTACCCTCAAGAAGGAACCATACAAATCATCTACTTCGTCATCCCGATTCTCGGCTTGGCGGTTGTGGCCGATGGCATCTTACGCTTCGGTCGCGCCCTGGTTAGCAAACAAGAACGAGGTCAGAAATGGCAGGTGGCAATGGCTTCAACTTATCATAACCATATTCTCGTATGTGGCGTTGGGAAAGTCGGATATCGCGTTATCCTGGAACTGCTCAAATTGAAACGGGATGTCGTTGCGATTGAGCAGAATGCGGACAACCCCTTCCTTGAGAAAATTCAAGAGATGAAGATCCCTGTGATCATCGCCGATGCGCGCAGGACGGAAGCCCTGATTAAAGCAGGGGTGCGCAAAGCGGATGCCATTCTCCCTTGTACCGATGATGAGTTGACCAATCTCGATATTGCTTTGGATGCCCGTGAAATAAATCCAAAGATCAACATTGTCATCCGGATGTTCGATCCAGATCGCGCCAGGCGCGTCGAGAAGGGATTTGGCGGCTTTACCGTTTTCAGCACCTCTGCGCTGGCTGCCCCAGTTTTCGCTTCGGCTGCCATACATGCGAACGTGAGGCACTCCTTCTACGTCGGCGAAAATCTTTTACACATCAGTGAGGTGGTAGTCCAACCTGGCTCGTCCATCCTGGGCAGGTCGATTGGACAATTGGAGATTGACCTTGATCTGTCGGTGATCTGCTATGAGAGGGAGGGGTTCACCGATCTGCATCCTGCTGATGGACTTGATCTCCTGGAGGGAGATACGATTTTGGTTCTGGCCTCCTTGGACACATTACATCAGCTTTCGGAAATGAATCAAGGATAGACGAGTACCCACTTTCCGCGCAAATGGCAGGTTGAGTATGCCCTCGAAAACGAACATCACATAAAACTGAAGAGCACCTGAATGACCTAACAATGCCTTTGGTCTTATAAACCAAGGCGCTTCAGGTCCAAATACCCCATTAATTGAGCGTGAATTTCACCATCATTTCGCCCGCTGATGTAGCGCAAAGAGAATTTCCAAAATATCCTTTTTAAAGGACGGAGTAAGGCGGCTTCCGATAATCGAGCCATTAAGGTGCTTCCCATCAGCCAGATTTGCCCCCAAGGCGCAAAAAAGCTTTCAATACTACAATTGACGTCCATTGAGCAATATGGATGAAATCTGCTATGTCGTAAGACATATATTTTAAGAGAATTTCGGAGGTTTTTATGAGCCCAGATAACATCTTCTGCACAGCATGTGGTCATCAAAATCCACCACAGGGAAAGTTTTGCATCAACTGTGGTTCCACATTGATTCATCCTGCATCGAGCGCTAAAACAATTCAGGCATCCGACTACCCATCGGTGCCTGGACCTGCGACGCCTGAACCGCGGTCGCAGGCGCCAATCCCCCCTCCATCACCGCCATACTCCGCCCGCGCAGCCGAACCGCCGCCACAGCCATACATAGCAGGACCTTATCCACAGCCATATATCGCAGGACCTCCACCATCGGTTCCCAAGAAACGGTCTTCATGGGCTCGTACTTGCGGTATCCTGGCGATTATATTGGTCTGCCTTTGTGTGGGCACCGCTGCCGTGGGGTGGTTTATGGGTGACAAAGTCGTCACCTATGTACAGGATAAATTCCCAAAATTGGCTGAAATCTTCAATCTCAGCACCAGGGGCGTCTCGGATGAAGATATCCAAGTCAGTGAGACATCCCTTTCCCTCAGCAGCGCTCTCGCTGGAAAGGTGAAGACTTCCAATGGTGCCGAGATCAGCATCCCCGCCGGCGCCGTGCCCCCTATGGATAATGGCAGTGCGGGAACGATGGTATTCAGCATAGAGCCCGATTCCTCTGTGGAGGCTGCCCTTCCTGGGGGATATGAACCTGTTGGCCCTGTCTATCGATTGGGCCCTGAAGGCTTTGTTTTTGCGATGCCGGTCACCATCACCCTCCCCATTCCCTCCGATGTCGATCCAAAACTCGTAATCGGTCTCACATACTATGATTCGGCAACAGAAACCTGGAAGCTCGTCCCGGGCACGGTGGATGCGGAAAAGCGCACCACATCTGCCAGCGTAACGCATCTTTCCCTTTGGGGATTGTTCGGACGTTGCATCGGCGGGAGTGCATTTGGCGAATGTCCATATCAGGAGACCCCTGATGAATGGCATCGCCAGCATGGCGGCTGGATCCGCATCAACAATACGCACGTCTATCGGACGGGTAGTTACCCCGGCGGACGCAACCTACCCACGAGCACGGGGTATGGCGTATGCATCGCCACCTATCGGTATTTTGACGAGGATGAGGATGCCTGGAATTGGCTCCCGCCCCTCGATTGGAAGATCCTCGCACATGATAACCAGACGGTCGACTTCTGGATGCCGAACGGAGAATATGGGTTGATTGAGTTTTTCAACATGTCTGAGGTGAACTCCGATCCGCTCTATGTCCCTGAATATACATCCTACTGGCGTCCGATCGGCTCCTACACCATCGCCAATGGTGAGACTGCCGAATTTTCTTCTAGCTCCGTCACCATTGATGACAGTTTCACTGAAGGTAGACCGCCCTGTTGGGGACAGGAAGATACCTCTGTCGGAACAGGCGACGTCCAGGTGACCCTCACCTGGCAGACCAACGATGACATCGATCTTTATGTCACCGACCCTACTGGCGAGACAATTTACTATCAGTATACGGTTTCATCCAGCGGCGGAACCCTCGACCGAGATAATAAATGCGACAACCTGATCATCGGTCGACCGGAGAACATTTTCTGGGCAGAGGGTCAAGCCCCATCGGGATCCTACAAAGTACAGGTGCATTATTATGATCCCTGTGAAGCCGAACATGCGGTCAATTGGACGGTGCGTGTGATCGTCGGAGGCGATGTCAAAACCTACAACGGGACATTGACGCAAGATGAGCAAATGCAAGATGTAGTTACATTTACGGCGCCTTAAATACTGGAGAACCGAAGCGTCTCAATTATTTGAATAAGCGAGCATTCCGATGGATGACGCTGATGGTCACCCAATATTACATTCGATGAAATATGCAGCGTTGTTAGAGCTCCGGCACTGGTCTTCATCGGAGCCACGACGACGCTGCATGACTATCTTGGAAGGTGGTATATGAGAAGGAAATCTCTGCCAATTCAAACGCTGATGATTGCAGCCTCAACATCCCTCATCATGCTGGCATGCCAGACGCTCAGCAGTTCCACGAAAACCCCAAATGCAGCTTTAACACCCCACATCAATCAACCGGCTGCACCCTCTCCTACCTCACAGTTACAGACCGAGACTACCCCTTCGCCCTCTCCTACCACCACTGAGCAATCGGGTGGTAATGAACTTCCCAACACGCTCGTCTATCTCCTAGAAGATCATTCGTTGGTCTTCCTGAAGAGCGATGGGGCGAGCATGTCTGCTTCAATGGGTGGAGAATTCGCCTCCTGGTACGATCTGAATGACGCTGCCGAGAGGATGACCATCATTAAAAATGCTGTCTTTGTTCCCATTCTGAATCCTGAGCAAGCTATCCGAGGAGAATTGGGCATTCTATACATCAATGCAGATGGTGCGGAGCAATTCTTTACTGCCCCAGCAGAATATGCCGCCGAAGCCAGCATAGTGGATGTCCTTCCCTCACCCGATGGCGAATGGTTCGCCTGGCTTTTGGATACCACGAAAATCCCTCCCTCATTGGCTTCGGATCAGGTTTGCGATGACTCGGCTGGGTGCGTCGGGAGGGAGTATATTTTGCTAGTAACCAGTCGAAATGGGTCTGAAATAATGATGGAGCACCCCCTTGTCGTTGGAGATCCCTATCCTTTCCTCCTTTTCGATTCCTGGAAAGAGGACAGCAGCGCCATTTTCCTTCGACGGGTTCCTTGGATGGTCCTGAGTCCGATTTATCAAGTTGAGGGTGGAGGGACATATGAGATTTCGATCCCCGCCGGCAATCTTGTGGAGCGGAGCGATAAATTTCTCAATTCTGAAACCCACGCCAGTTCAGACGGCTTTTGGATCGTGGAAGAAGCGATTGGCGAAGGGGAATTCATCCTCATAGCAACATCATGGGTAGGTGCCATACATGCTGTCCAGGCTCCCACCGTAGGTCATCATCTCACTCAGGAGTCTACCTTTTCGCCCACCAGCGACTACCTTGTGTGGTTGGAGTTGGATGTGAATATTGAGGATTGGTCTAGCGTGGAGGCAATCGAGATCCGCCTCATGGACTTGTCGAATGGCGAGACCAAAACCCTTTCCAAAATAGATGGACCGATCCCCTCAGAGGACCTGCCTTTCATAGGACACTGGCTCTCAGGCACTTTACTTGTCATCCATCAAATCAATCAGAGCCAAGCATTGAATATCATCACAGGAGATTGGATCCCAATCCCTGCACCACAGACCTCCTCTTCTTGGGTTGTGGTTGGGGGAATGAAGGAGTAAGCTTCCACCATCGATTAAAAAGATGCTAATGCAAATGAGTTCCGCACTTCTAAGGTTGCCTATGCCGAAAGTTCCTCTGCCTTCAGCCAGTGATGATTGATGTCCGGGGGCTTCTTAGGGAAGACCTGGCGCTGAAGCGATGACATCAATCTCTGCCATCTTATAAGCGGGGATATAATCAAATCAGAATAGCACGATTTCATTGAACCAAGGAGGAGCCTTATGCCCTCATCTATTCATCATTCCGAGCCTTCAACCGCAAAGATCGATGGCATCGAACTCGTCTATGACACCTTCGGAGACCCTTCCCACCCGCCCTTGTTGCTCATCATGGGTCTGGGAGGGCAGATGATCTCCTGGGAAGATGATCTATGCGCCCAATTGGCTGCCAGGGGATATTGGGTGATCCGGTTCGATAATCGTGATGCCGGTCTGTCGACAAAATTCGATCAGGCAGACACTCCAAACCTGTTCGCACTCATGCAATCTTTTGTGCAGAAGGATCCTATCCAAACCCCTTATACATTGCGAGACATGGCGAAGGATACGGTCGGGTTACTCGAAGCGTTAGGAATCCAGGCTGCCCATGTCGTCGGCGTTTCGATGGGAGGCATGATCGCACAAATGCTGGCGATCTACCATCCGGGACATGTCAGTAGCCTGACCTCGATCATGTCCACTACTGGTCATCCCGACCTTCCCCTCCCGAAACCCGAAGCGATCGCACTGCTGACACGGCCCACTCCAACGGATCGGGATGGATATATTAAGGTTAGCCTGCGAGACATGAGATTTTTAAATGGGGATCTGCCCTTGGATGAGCAACGTGCTCGCGAACATGCTGCCAAAGATTACGATCGAGGTCTCTGCCCCGCCGGTTTCAATCGCCAATTGGCAGCCATCCTCGCCTCTGGAAGCAGAAGGGAAGCGCTGCACTCCGTCAAAATCCCAACCCTGGTGATCCACGGCAGGGCAGACCCACTCGTCCCAGTGGAGGGTGGGATTGACACCGCCCAATCTATCCCCGGTGCGAAGTTGCTCATCATTGAAGGGATGGGCCATTCTCTTCCGCCTGTAATCTGGCCTAAAATAATTGAGGCGATTGCAGAACACGCCGTTTAGTAACCAAAAAAATAAATATGGGAGAGCTGATCCCAATCATGTGCGCCTTATCGCTTTTCACGTGTACAGGACGTCACCTGAATCCTTCCTCGAAATCTATGTCGGATGTTGAATCCGCCTTTCTGATTCGATCTAGATCACATACTCATCCTATTCAGCTTATTGGAAGGACCTTCCCCACACCACGTTCTTTGGGGAGCGGTTTTCTTTCCCCGGCCTGCCATTTCCATTGGTTCATTTGGCCGTTCCAAACCAATGTTATTCTCCACGATCAGCACATCATCGTCATCGATCCTGAATGTATATCCGCTTAGGCATACCCTAAAGAAGAGAACCAAGGTCTCGAGTTATAAATTGCATATTGCCGTTCATACTGATTCTGTTGTAAAGTTATCATATAGGGATTTTTCAGAATTGCGTTATGGGTGAGTGATGAGATCTTATCCCTCCCCTAAAAACAATTCTGACCGGGGTCCGAGCACAGGGGAGAATCACAGAAGTATTGAGAGAAAATGGAACACGCCAAATCGAATGCGGGGCGCTTCAAGTCCACATCGACCGATATCGGCCCTGCCAGACGACATGGATGGTATTCGATTCTTCTATCCCCTGATGGATGTAAGTGGATAAATAGGGCCTCCGATACAAGCTTCCGCATGCCCATTTTCACTCAATGGAAAATAGGGATGCGCTATAACCGCATAAAGAGGTGCAACCAAAAATCGTTCGATTCTTCTTAGCAAATCCTTTGCTCAAGCTCACCTATCGTCTCATCCGACCTTGGACACATGCAATGTGTCATCAGAAAGAAGGAGAATAAACATGAATCAAGCTAAACCCTGGATTAAAAAATATGACCCTAATGTAAAAGAGCACCTCGAATATCCGACAATACCCTTGCATGCTGCTCTGGAGGAAACAGCAAAAAAATATCCGGACTTTCCGGCCATGATCTTCAAGGACACCGAGATCACCTATCGGGAACACAATGATGCAATCAATCGCTTCACTGCTGTCCTCCAGGATTTAGGGGTTAAGAAAGGTGATCGGGTGGCAATTCACTTGCCCAATTGTCCTCAATTTTGCATTAGCTATGCTGCCATCCTGCGCGCAGGTGGCATCGTTGTCCCCTGCAATCCAGTTTACACAGCTCGCGAGATGAAACATCAACTGGTTGACTCCGGTGCAGAGATCATCATCACCCTGAGCGCAATGTATCCGATGATCAAACAAATCCGGAGTGAAACCAAATTACGCCACGTCATCGTTGCCAAGATCAAGACTTACTTCCCGCCCCTGACCAAATTACTCTTCTCTTTGCTCTTGGAGAAAAAGTCGGGGCATAAAGTCGACATCGCGGGGGATGAAAACACCCACTGGTTCGAGGAGTTGCTCGCTAAAGCGCCAGAAAAGCCGAAGCCTGTGGAGGTCTCTCTGGATGACACAGCCGTGCTGATGTATACCGGCGGTACTACCGGTGTTTCCAAAGGGGCGCAACTGACCCACAAAAACATCCTTGCCAATGCCTACCAAGTTCTTGTTTGGATTAATGGGCTCGAAGGGAAGAATAAGACCCTGACGGCCCTTCCTTTGTACCACAGCTATGCCATGACCTGTTGTATGAACATAGGCGCCTTCACACCTGGCACGGCGATCTTGATCCCCGATCCGCGAAACATTGGCGACGTCCTCAAGACCATTGACAAGCACCAACCGGATTACTATCCAGGTGTCCCTGCCTTGTATGTGGCCATCAACAACCATCCCGAGGTAAGCAAATACAACCTCCGTTCGATTAAGGCTTGTGTCTCTGGTGCAGCTCCATTGCCAGTCGAGGTTCAAGAGCGCTTCCAAGAGATCACTGGCGGCAAGCTGGTAGAAGGCTATGGTCTGAGCGAAGCCTCACCGGTGACGCACGCTAATCCCATCATGGGTGAGAATCGCCTGGGCACGATCGGCCTCCCCTATCCCGATACCGAAGTAAAAATAGTCGATGTTGAGGGCGGGGAGAAAGTACTGGGCGCGGGGGAAGTTGGCGAGCTTTGCATCCGTGGACCGCAGGTCATGAGGGGTTATTGGAACATGCCCACCGAGACTGCCAATACCCTGCGTCCTGACCCTGCGGGTGGAACCCCTTGGTTGCATACCGGTGATATTGCGGTCATGGATGAAGACGGCTATTTCAAGATCGTGGATCGAAAGAAGGATATGATCCTCGGAGCTGGCGGCTACAACATCTATCCACGCGAGATTGAGGATGTGCTCTACGAACATCCAAAAGTCAAAGAAGCGGCGGCGGCTGGCATCTATATCCCGGATAAAGGCGAACGCGTAAAGGCCTTTGTCGTTCTAAAAGAGGGTGAAACCGCCACAGAGGAGGAGATCATCGAATTCTGTAAAGCGAACTTAGCGCCCTATAAAGTCCCGAAAAGCGTCGAATTCAAAAGCGAATTACCGAAGACACTCGTGGGTAAAATCCTGCGACGGGTGCTGGTAGAGGAGGAGACCAAAAAAACCGCTGAGAAATAGCCTGCTCACCTCGAAATTTCTTGGATAACTCATGACAGGTTTTTCTCGCGCATTTGACCGAGTTTGTCTTCCGCTCCTATCATAAAATAACATCAGTCCGTTGAGACGCCACGTATGGGCGTCTCAACGCATTCATAAGCCTGATCATCGCCTCCATTTTCGATGGGATTAAACCACGAAGAAATCAGGTTTATCAAGCTCCGCAGTTGGATTGTTCGTCTCTGGCAGGGATCATGTCCCAATTGGCTCATCAAACTGACAACTGAAAATGTCCTTTTTCTGTTCTGACAGCCATTGGGAAATACATAAGCAGGCTTAACTCCGGCTAGCCTTTCTCTATATCGCTTGATCAGGACCGCGCTCCGAGCTTACCGCAATTCTAATGCGATCAAGGCGGCGCCATACGCTCCCATCAGTTGGGGTTCATCCGGTACGACTACCTTCTCTCCCGACTCCTCTTCCAGCATCTTCTGGATCGCCTTATTTCTCACCACGCCGCCTGAAAGCATCAATGGAGAGGTCAGTCCAACGGTGTGAACCATCGCCATGATTCGTTTTATGAGTGATCGATGCAGCCCTTTGAGGATCGGCCCCAATGCTGTGCCATGCGCAATAAGAGAAACCACCTCCGACTCGGCGAACACCGTACAAGTACTTGAAATGGACACTTCCTGCTTGGCTGATAAGGTGACTTCCCCCAACTGCTCCAGAGGCACGCCCAGACGGCTGGCGGTATTCTCCAGGAACCTCCCCGTGCCTGCAGCACACTTGTCATTCATGGCGAAATCCACCACCTCACCCTTAGGTCCGATGCTGATCACCTTGCTATCCTGTCCCCCGATATCCACCAAGGTGCCCCCATGTTTCATTTCGCGATACATCCCGCGCGCGTGACAGGTAATCTCAGTCACCTGGCGCGTGGCTTGATGGACCAACTTCCGTCCGTAGCCGGTTGCCACTAAGGGAATACCCTCAATCCCCTCCCCAGGCTGAAAGAGCAATTCGGGAGCAGCTTCGCGAGCGCTAACCAGGAACCACTCCACTTGCTCCTCCACACGTGGATCGGCTTGTTCTAGCAAATTCCAGACCAGATTCCCCCAACCATCCACTCCTACGATCTTTGCGGTCGTCGATCCGACATCGATCCCGAGGGCGCGAATCCCTGCCATTTTTATACTCCTAACATCTCCATAAAAGCAGCCAAGCGATTGGTCACCTGTTCCTCGGAGAAACAGCGGAAATCGTTGTGATCCGCCTCTAAAAGCAACGCTGGAGTTCCGTACTCTTTGATGAGCCGATCACGCTGATCCACTTGCCCGATAGAATACGGCTTACAGGAGCGATCTGAATGAAGAATAACCCCATCTAATTGATAATCATCGATCATCCTGCGCATCGTAGCCAGCTTGTGGCCTGTGCTCCGGTTGAGGATGGGGTAGATATAAGCCAGAGCCATGGCCTTCAAATCACCTTCGGGATCGATGAAAGGTGCAAGCTCTCCCCAGGCGTTGGTGTAAGTCGAGGCGACGATTGCCACACCTTGTTCGCCCAGGAACTCAGCCAGATAGCGCAATCGATACCATATGGGCAGGTTATCCCACAGCAATCGCTTACGTTCATTGCGGACTGCCCCGATCCCCCTGGCGATCCTTTCATCGACTTCCTCCAACATGGCAGCATAGAAATCCACTGTGGCTGCATCGCCGCGCATTTCCACGATGGGCGCCATCTGAATAAATTGATCGAAAACAGAGATGGGCGCAGGCTGTGTCCTATTGCGCTCTAGAATCTCCATCCAGAGTTCCGTAGCCATCTTGCTCAACCGGGCAGTTTCCTTCAGACGTGACATCGACAAGGTCTTCCCCGCCACTCGTTCGGCAGTGGCAATGGCCTGCTCCAGTTGCTTCTCCACATATCGGATAGCATGCTCGCTGGCTTTCTCATAATAAACGAAGGGTGTATCAATAATAATCAGTGGGACGTCAAAATATTGGGCCAACATCCGGTACCAGAAAAGCACTGTCTGGCAGATATTGGTGCAGGTTACAAGCAAATCCGGCTTGGGCAATCGACCTACGGGAGTTTTCCCCGAAAACAAGGTTCCAAAGTCGGTGCGAGCGTATGAGCAGATATCTCGCGAGTATCCCCGCTCCTCCGCTTCGGAAGCGATCTCCACCGCCAGGCGCGCGGTTCCACAAATGGCAGCGTGATTTTCGGGATAGAGCACATAGTAATCCAGGGCTTTGAACAATTCCACCGGCGCGCCAGAAGTTACCCAAGCCACCTTGCGTGTCAGGTTTGCGTAGCGTCCTTCCAACCAATGACGGGCGACCAATTCCTTATTTCGAAAGGAAATCTGTAATGGTGGAGCCAGGTGATCCGTCTTCCAGCGAGTTGCTTTTCTGTGCTCACTCAGCCAGCGATTTAGCCTTAAAACGGATGGACCCAGGATACGGACATTCCAAGTAAACCGGAGCCAATTAAATAGACTCATGCAATCATCTCCAAAAAGGCTTCAACTCGGGTAAGCACCTGATTGGAGAGGGGTTCGTTAATGTCAACCTCGATCGTCACCGAGGGAACCCCCATGCTATGTAACCCTCTGCGTAAATCAGGGATATCAAATAGCTCCGGTTCACAAAACTTGACTTCATAAAAAATCACCCCTTTTGCACCCGATTCTCGTATCAAACCTGAAAGATACTCCAGCCGCGCCCGGATGGAGCTGCCCTTGTTCCATTCAGGCGGCGTGTTGATGAGGCTCTCAGCCATTCGAAGAAAAGGATCCTCTGCCTTGCCCGGAGGAGCTAATCGGCGTCCGCAGCAGGCCAGGTCATCTGCCACTATCTGTCCCCCCATGGTGGAGATCGCTTTTAATAAATCCATTGGCTCGGGAAGGATGCCGGAAAGTAGGAGAGGAATTCCCTTTGGGGAATCTTGTCCTTCGTCTTGAATAATCTCTTGAGTGATATGAATAAATTCCTCCACCGGAAGGAATTCACGCGTACGAATCAATCGGTAGAATGCCTCATCCGAAAGCGAAAGGCGCCCTCGCTGGTGATGCAAATCCACAAGGATGCGATCGGCTGCTTCCTCACGTTGAATGCAAAGGATCAACTCTTCATTGGATGGAGAACGGCCAGTGATCGACTCTAACTTTCGATATAGAGAATGGAACTCCTCCACCAGGAAATGGACTGCAGTCTCATTTTGAGCTCGAGGTAGATACAAGGGGATGACCGGTTTGTTCAGTTGAACAAAGTCGAGTAGCACACTGCCTAGCCCTTGAAGTGAGTCGCATGCATGCGGTACGAGAATCAGATCCACCACACTAGAAGCCTCGGATTGCAGGAATGAAAGTGCATTTCTCACAATCGAGCAAACATAGGGCTGCAGATGCGCCGTACCTAAAGTAGGATCGATATTGGGCGGGCCCCAGATCTCCATCGGTAAAATATTAAACGCACGCAACAAGGCTCTGGAGTAATAAATAGGCAGAACACCCGCGATCAATCCCCCGTTCGCTTTAAAGGCTTGCGCTACCTCCATCCGATGTGGGATTCGATCGAGTGCGCCCATGTACGACTCCGGCATTATGGCATGATGAAAATCTTAACACAGGAATGGAAAGGAAGAAAAGGTTGTTGTCAAATTTCCCCTTGCCAGCCTTCCCATTCCCAATCTTATTCCAGAAAAGGCTGAACCCGAATTACAGAGCCTCATGGATGAAATGTGACATGTATTAAAATCAGTATGGGCAAATGCGACATTCAAAAGAGTATAATTCTTCCTCAGTGATCGATCCATCCACTGGTCTCCGGATTGCTGGACCTCCATTGCTGCGTCGACGGAAAAGGCTTGGATTATTGTTGCCAATGTGACGACTTTCCTTGCGAACGACTAATTAATTGGTCTCGACAGAGCGAAGGTTATCAACGGGCTTTCCAGCGCTTGAAAGCGATGCAAAATGACGACCTTAGCAAAAGATCAACCGGAGAATCTTAGGATCTAGCCTACGAATGAATTTGATCATATACTTCTGGGAGGAAAAAATGCCCTCTTTTACGCCCAACAAACAACTTCCTGAAACAAACCAAAGCGAGTCGCGTATCCCTTATCCTGTTTTTCTCATTTCTACTCCTTTGATATTCATCCTGCTTCTATCCTGTACTTTCGCCACATCATTGTTACGGGATTCCACACCTGCACCTTCCCATACACCTCAGGCATTGGCAACCCAGACACAAGAGATCATCCAGCCGGCGATCGTCACAGCGACAATTCCTCCCCTTATTATTCCCACGTCCTACGCCACTCCCTACGCCACGCTCGACCGGAGCCTGCCTCCCATCGGTCCCTTCCAGCCTGTAACTGCCTTCGCAAATCTCAAAGGGAATCGCATCCGACAATTAAATCCCTTTCCCTTCGGCGACTTCGGAATAGTCACTGACCAGGCTGTAGCCATGTTCCATGGAACGAATTGGCTTTGGTACCTCCCCGAGATTGAAGGACATATGGTTGGTCAGGATGAGGTCGAGCGTGTTTGGGTGGTTAGCCAGGATGGTTCCGGAATAGCCGCCTGGGATGGTACAAATTGGATTGCGTATGGGGCAGAATCGGGGTGGCAACCGATCCTTAACTACCATGAGGGCTCCATTGGGCAGGACCTGATTACAGATGCCACGGGAAATATTTGGTTGACAACGGATCATGATGTCCGGGCATTCGATGGGGACGAATGGAGGGTCTTCACCTCCGAAGAGATGAATATGAATTCTCCCGAATCCGAAGAGGTTCTCCAGCAGTTCAGTTTACATTATTTTCGGACCAGAAACGAAATCTGGGTGGCGAGCTGTCATTGGCTTGGACCGGGCTCTAGTGGTGGGGCAGGTTTGCGGAGTTTCGATGGCCAGACATGGCACGACGACATCACTCCGCCCACGCCCGGCTGCATCCTGGAAATGGCGGAGGACGATCACGTAATGCTTTGGGTCGGGGTTGATCAGAACCTATGGCGATACAACCCGACTACATTCAACTGGACCAGCTACAAGCCACCACCATTCCGTGATGATTCGCGTTTAGGGTTCATCACAGACATCACGATTGATAGGCAGGGCAATCTCTGGACGGAGTTTGCGATCTGCGGCGGCGCAAGCTGTTTTACGGGATCAGTGAGATTTCTTTTTGTGAATGGATCATGGACACAAATTGGTGATGTGGATACCTCGGGTTATGAGACGTCTCTGGTTTTTGATGCTTCTGGAACTCCCTGGCTTTTTCGGGGTGACGGGATATATCGAATGGTTGCGCATGTCCCTGAGCGAGTGGCTGATCTTGTGGCCGAAGCGGTCACCGTCGATCCGAAAGGCATTCCCTGGTTCGTAGCCCGATACGATGGTCAATGGGTGCTTTATACCCTTGGGATGCCTCGCTAGATGTTTCATTAGAATGTGGGCAAAATCATCCCGGATTGCTTATATTTGACTTTGATCAATTCACCAACATGAAATGAACAGACACACTCCCAAGCGAGTCTATTACCAGTACGGGTGATTTGCCATCTAAGGATATTTGATGAGATAGAAAGGAAATCCTCCCAATGAGACGCGGAACGCCACAAGAATTTTTCACCAATCTTGATCAGCCTATGCCTCTTCACCTGAAACTCTCCAAACTCACTCGCAACCTCTGGCGCCGAGTGATTTTGCGCCAGATGTGTTGTGGCCACGCGGGTGAGCCCGGTTGCTGAAGGGTGGAAACATCGCCCGGTTCGGGCAGCCATCACCGCATAGAGGATCATAATTAAAAACTGACGGAAGAGGGACAAGTGACCTCGAAACCCTTTTCTTAGAAAGGGATATCCTTGCTTAAAGTCCACAGCGTTCCTGCCGGATTGGGTTACGCCCACTTGATCGAAAGCGATCTGAGCCTTATTCTGGTTGATGCGGGATCGCCCCACCACGAGGAGAAAATCCTCGACAAAATACGCTCGCTCGACCGCGGCGATCTACGCCTCATTTTCATCACCCATGCCCACTTCGATCACTATGGCAGCGCGGCTGCGCTACACCAAGCCACCGGTGCGCCGATTGCCATTCATCATCAGGATTCCCGAATAATGGAACTGGGGCAAACGCCCTTGGGTATTGTCCGGGGTCGAGGGAAATTGGCTCGCCTCTTTCTCCCGTTCTACGAGAAATGGGTCCATTTCATCCCGCCGAAGGCCAATTTAAATTTCAACGATGGCGATGATCTCAGCCCTTATGGCATCAAGGCCAAGGTCGTACACACACCCGGCCACACACCGGGTTCCGCCTCACTGCTCGTGGAAGGCAGGATCGCCTTTGTGGGGGACCTGCTCTCCGCCAATGGCAGACCGCACGCGCAACGTTATTACGCTTACGATTGGGTTAAGTTGGCTGAGAGCGTGGAGCTTATGAAGCGCATTAGCCCTGAATTGACATATACCGGGCATGCGCGAAAACCATTGGATCGGGAAGCGCTTAACAAACTCTCCGTCAAGTGATTTGAATTACGATGAAATAAAAATGACATGAGTAGCAGGATGGGAAAAAGGTCAATACATTTCCCATTTTGTCATCATCCATTCAAACTTGACAAAACCAACTGAGAAATAACCATGGGATCTGCAGAGATGAGCCGCACCCGGATCGCCGAACCGAATGACTTTGAACACATCTGTGCCTTTTATCTTCAGCAGAACTACGCCCAGCCGATCTCCACAAGGGATACACTCGTGGTTGCTGAAGGCGATAAGGGCATTATAGGAGCTTTGCGGCTTTGTGAGGAAGAAGGTCTCCTGGTCCTACGCGGGATGAGGGTCGACGAAAATTACCGTCGACAGGGAGTAGGCGCCGGTCTCCTTCATCAGGCCGTGGATGTGATCCAAGAGCGGGAGTGTTACTGCATCCCTCATCACCATCTGCGTTCTTTTTATGGCCGGGTTGGATTCGTCGAAATTGATCCGAAAGCGGCGCCCTTTTTCCTCCAGGAACGCATCAACCGCTATACCACCCTAGGCCTGGATGTCATCCTGATGGTTCGATCGAAAAGACTATGCAATTCCCCGAAATCGAACTTCGAATCCGCTGTCCACTGAATAAGAAGGGGGGAAATACCATATGTCTTTCGATTAGCCCTTCTTCTTTCATGATGAGAGCAGTTGCACAATCCATAATATAGATCGCAGCCTTTAAACAAGAAGCAGCACTGAAATCCTTATGAGAAGAAGGAGTACACCGAATTGAAACAATGTCCAACGGCATATCACGTCTCACTTCGAAAATAAGACAGAAAGCCCCCTCTCCTACAAAGGAGAGGGGGTTGGGGGTGAGGTTATTCTGCCTCTCACCCCACCTATCCTCCCCGCCAGCGGGGAGGGATT
>CAYGXU010000052.1:0-12205 GCA_964353875.1 uncultured Anaerolineaceae bacterium
GCCGAAGTATAATATTCGCTTCCAATTAACAACCCTGAGAGATAAATGCCTTTCGTTGCGCTGCCGGCATTCTCCATAAAGTATTGATTAAACATAGAATCCGAGCCGATAAGATCCGTGTCCACCAGGGCGTCTAGCTTCCTCGCCTCTTTGACAAGGGAAGCTGCCGTATCCACCAAAACTGGGAAATAGAGGACATCTGGAGATTGCTCAGCGATCCTGGTTAAATCCCTGTATAAATCCGCCGCGCTGGCGTTGGTTTCTTCCTGCATCAGGCATTCACCTCCCAACTTGGAAAAGGTTTCACAAGCCAATGCCTGTAAATCGCCTCCATATCGGCTGCCTTCGTGGATCGTCGCCATAGTGCGCGCCCCAAGTTTCCTATAGGCGAACTCTGCCACGAGCTTTGCCTGTTCAAGATCGTTGGGAATGACGCGTAGAAATCCATTTTGGTGATATGCAGGATCGGTTAACCATGCAGTAGATATGGAGGGAGAGATCAGAACCCTACCTGCTTCAGACAGCGCCGCGGAAACTTCATCCGTCGCCTCTCCACAGGTGGTCCCAATCGCGCCGATGAGCCATTCGTTCTCTATAAAATACTCGCCTGCCGCTTTTCCCCCCTCTTCCGAGCACATCGAATCGGATTCGACCAACCGAATAGGGTGACCGAGAACATCTCCTATATCCTCTGATGCAATTTCAATTCCTCGCAATGCATCCAGACCGAGATATTCGTATAATCCACTGAATGCAAAAGCCACCCCGATCTCCAGCGGTGCTCCAGGAACGACTTCCACACACCCAATTGCATCTTTGCATTCGAAAATCCGCGGCGCGATGATGCCCTTGATCCAATTCTCAATGACTGAGTAAAAAACATCTGATCCCCACAAACCCGTATTAACCACAGCCCAGGATTCCGTTCGCTGGGCGCTGCGTGGCGCATCTCCATAAAACGTTTGTTTGGCAAGCAGGGTGCCCTCGCGTGCACGGCGTATCTCCACCTCGAGCCTGTAACGATAGCGCTTGAGATAGGTGGGATTGGAGCAATAGCTGATTCCTAAACAATAAGGTGTCGACGAGATAATTGTGGACTCCTGCGGATCGATACAAGCCACCAACTGGGCGAAACGGATGCCAGTCGGTTCCCAGGCGGAGGGGAGGTAATCCGACCACATATGGGAAAATCCATTCTTATCCAGCAAAACCGCTGGCCGCAAGCCCGAGGCAGCATCATAAGATGCAGCATCCTCAACGCCTTTGCCCTGGCAAACCCCATTGAGTGCAGCAATGATCGCATCTCGTTTTTGAAAGCGTGTGCCATTCACTGCGCCCGAAGCAGAATCCACAGTCTCTTCACTTAAGTTGGTTGCATCGAGAAAATTCGCGTAACCCAGCAACGCCCCCACCATCGAAGCTCCCTGGAAATCAGCACCACTGAGATCAGCGTTGCGCAGATCAGCGCCATCCAGAATGCTATCGTTCAAACGGGCGTATTGCAGTTGGGCATTGCGTAAATCAGCATCTTGAAGATCTGCTCCGCCAAGATCCGCATCCTGCAAATCCATTCCAACCAGATTCAATCCTGTGAGACTGGCTCCAGATAGATCCACGCCAGACAACATGGCATCCGTGATCACCACCTGAGCGAGATCCTGATCGGACAGATCCGCTTCTTCAAGGTTACAATTGCTGAAGTTGGCTCCCCCTAATTTCGCATTGCTCAGATCGGCAAAACTGAGATTCGCTTCCGTCAGATTTGCATTTCTCAGATCGGAATCCCTAAAGTCAACTCCGGAGAGATCGCGCCCTGAGAGATCTGCATCCTCAAGATCGGCATCCTTCAAAATCGTTTTGGAAAAAACCGCGCTGTGGAGGTCGAGACCCTTCAAGCTGGCGCCTTCCAGAATCGTCTCCCTCAGCACTGTCCTTGAAAGGACCGCAGTTTGTAAATTAACATCCGTTAGATCGTTCCCACTGAGATCTGCATCGGTCAGAGTAGCGCCGGAGAGGTTGGCCTGGTTGAATTGGCAATCCTCGAATCGAGCATCGGAAAGATCCGCTCCGCTCAGTATCGCTTGTTGCAATTGGAGATCATGATATTCGCTTCCTGACAGATTCGCATCTTCGAGGTTCGCCCCGATGAGAACGGCTCCTGATAAATCTACCGATCGTAAATCCAAAGCGCTCAAATTAGCATTGGTGAGATTGGCGCTTGATAAGATCGCCTCCGTAAGTTGAGCTTCTTGGAGATCCAGACCCTCCAGATCGGCCTTACTTAAATCCGACCCGCTAAAATCGGCACCTGCGACAGTTGCACCTTGCAGATGACAACCTGCCAATGATGCTCCAGAGAAATTGGCCGAGGTGAGATTCGCCCCCCGAAGTTCCGCCTGGGAAAGATCTGCATCCTGAGCAAGCACCTGCTCGAGGTTTGCACGACTTAAATTCGTATTCGTCAAATCAGTGTCCTGGAGATTTGCATTTTTTAGACTCGCTCCGTCCAATTGGCTTCCTGTCAGGTTGGCTTTCTGAAGATCGGCTTCGTCCAGAATGACTCCTTGTAGATCGAGGTTCTCCAGATTCGCCCCTTGCAGATTAGCCCGCGTGAGATTGACGCCCTTGAGCGAGGCAGTGGAAAGATTCAGCTTTGAGAGATCCGCGCCCGAAAGATCGCACCCGGATAATGTCGTTCCTTCCAGTGTTGCATTATTCAATTTGGATTTTGAAAGTTGACAGTCCCGAAGGTCAGCATTGCTTAAATCCGCTCCGGTTAAATCCGCACTTTCCGCGATTACACCCCTCATGTCCGCACTCGTCAGAATCGCTTCCGCCAATATTGCTTCGCTCAGATCCGCCTCAGAAAGCATCCCAGCATGCAGGTCTTGACCACGGAGGTTGGTCCCTGCCAAGTTCGTACCACTGAGATTTGTGCCTTTCAGAAGCGCTTGCGTCAGATCAGATCCATGCATATCTCGATTGCTTAAATCCTTGCCGGTGAAATTACAGTGGTAATAATCTCTCTCGGGGCGGAGTCTCGCAACACAATTGTATTGATAGAGCGTCCACAGCCCGA
This sequence comes from uncultured Anaerolineaceae bacterium, assembly GCA_964353875.1. Lineage (GTDB taxonomy): Bacteria > Chloroflexota > Anaerolineae > Anaerolineales > E44-bin32 > MGNI01. Next base: position 3,080 of record CAYGXU010000052.1, read on the forward strand.
CTGCCACTCCTGTTCCAACGACTGCGGCAATACTGATTCCCAGAATTATCTTATGCAGGAGCCTGGCATCGCGCCTGGTCAGGACTACCCAATAAACGAGAGCTGCCACGGCCAAACCGGCGGGTAACGCAACATAGGTTTTTACGTACAACAACAAGTAGGGGCTGATCGGCGGTATGACGTAATAAAAAGCCCGTCCTAGTAGGACCAGCGCTGCAATTAGGAGCAGCATAGGCGGGATAAGATAAAGGGTTCCTCGAACACGATTCCATAATGTCATCATGTCATCCTCTCACGATCTCTTTCCATCATCCGGGTGAATAGGTTCATTTTGAGTGATGCAAATAATTCTGCTCGTCGAGGGCAAGTACAACCATAAGTATATGTTGCATGTCTACTATCAATCAAATGGACCGCCCTTTTACTTAGGCGAAGAAATCATCCCAGGGAAATTCAATTGGGGCTCCATGACAAAGGACATTGACCATGGTTAGCAGTAACGGCAATTTGCGGGCATCTAAGACCCCCTGGTCAACCATATTTTCAATCGTAGGACCAACCGCAAATGCGAGTTCAGCCCCTTCGATCGTCTCCTCGGGCATATACTCGGCTTTCGCCGTATGATACTTCATCCCCAGACCGAGGTAGCGCCCCATACGTGTATTGCGTCCTCCCTGGCTGGTGACATACAGATCCCCCACGCCGGGCAATGACATCACACTGACTTTCGACCCGCCCAGGAATTCAACCAAATAGGACATTTCCCACAATCCCTGAGCGAAAGTAGCGGCTGCAAGGTTGTACATCACCGCCCCACTTTCGGAAACGCCTTCCTTCTCCAGCAAGCCCTGCACAAAACCCACAGCGAGGGAAAAGAGGTTCTTTAAGGCAACGCTGACCTCTACCCCGATCACATCAGTGCTGGTCCAGATGTGATAGTAAGGATTGTGCAACATCTGTGCAAGATTGTCCAATAACGCCTGATCAGCCCCAGTGACAACAATGCAAGTATGACGTCGGGCAGCAAGTTCGCCGGCAATCGAAGGGCCGCCGATCGCAGCAATGCGAACTTGATTGCGAGATGAAGCAGACAGCCCTGCCCGAAATACATCAGGCAGAAGGCGAATGCGCTCCCCATCGCCAGCTAACCCTTTGGTCAAAGCCAAGACGGGGATTTCCGGCTTGAGAATGGGCGCCAGCATCTTCGCTGCCCAATCGATGCCCTGTGAATTGACGCCCAACACCAACAAGTCCGCTCCCTGGAGAGCCTCATCCAAACGCGCATAGGTATAGGGTTTCACACTTTCATCGACATACGTGCGTAAGCGGGGATGATAACGACTCTCATGAATCTCCTCGATGATGTCACTGTCCAGATGTGTGCCCACCAGATGGACATCGTGTCCGCGATCTGTGAGTGGGATGGTCAATGCAGTTCCCATCATTCCTGCACCCAAAATGACGACTTTGGCCATGGAGTATCCTTTCAATCAAGTGATCGTCGGGCATGCTCAACGAGACAATCAGGAGCGAATTCATCCCTCGAATAGTTCCTCAATGGCTCGGATGAGTCTCCCCCACTTCCCATGCTTCTATGCTTACCATGAAAGAGATTGTATGACAAGCTTACGAGCGAGGTGTCCAGATTATGGGCGGGCGTATGGACAAGCCAAGTCTAACTCTGTGAGTGACCTGGCGAATGTTTCACATCCCTATCTATAAAATAAAGCAAATCAATGATTATACAAAGGGCCGTCCTACATAAGCAGCTTTCTCTTACAGACCAGAAGATGGAGTATGCATTGGACGGAGCTTAATGATGCTACTCATGGGCGGAGTCCTTCTTCGGCTTATCAATCAATGGCGTGTGTCCTTTGTCGAGCAAGTTATCTACGGCAGAAATAAGCTCCGACAACCCCAATGGCTTTTGAAAATAGGCATCGGCGCCAACACGAAGCGCCTGTGCCCGATCCTCCTCACTCGCCTTAGCCGAGATCATAATGATGGGGATGGCAGCCGTGTTTGCCGAAGTGCGTATGCGTCTGCACACTTCAAAACCATCCATGCCGGGAAGGACGACATCGAGCAGAACCAGGTCGATCGCCTCCTTGGCAACATGTTCGAGAGCTTCCATACCATCCATGGCCAAAATAGGTGTAAAACCCTCTTTCTCTAATGCATATTCCAGTAAAAGGCCGGCATGGGGATTATCCTCTGTCACTAAAATTACCCCTCTACCTTTAATTGCAGGAATCAAAGGTAGCTCAATATCATAGACGAGAGCCTGATCCTTTCCATCATAGAGCGTGAGATGCCCGCCATGAGCCTCTATCAAATATTGAGCCATGAAAAGTCCCATTCCACCAAGATCGAGGTTCGATTGTTCCAATCCACCGATCTTCCCAGCTCCTTCAAAGACCTTGGCCTTTCTTTTCTGAGGACAGGTCACCAGGATATGCAAGTTTTCCGATTCCATGTTAGCGTGAATATTGACCTGCCCGTCTGAAGGGGTATTTCGTAAAGCAACCTCGAGGACATTGTTAAACACATGTTGCAGACGCACTTCATCTGCATGAAATATGGGTAAGCTGCGGAAGGTACCCTCCTCCACATGGATCCTCTTTTCGCCTGTTTTGAGCAAAAAATGCTGAATGCATGAGCTGGTAACCTGATCGACCGACAAAGGAACCGGGTTGAGATTGAACCGGCCTGTCTGAATTAATGATGCAGCTTCGAGGTCCGTGATGCGATTTGCCAGGTATTGACTATCACGATGGGCAATACTTAGGAATTGATGTACTTGCTGGGCATTAAGGACTTTTCCGCCGAGAAGCAATTCTAAGAAGCCAGTGATCGTTTGAAGTGGCGTGCGCAATTCGTGAGATGTCATCGACAGCAACTCACTGACGGTACTGATATGGCTATCGTCCCCTCGGTCTTTCAACAGTGACATTGGATCGAGAACCACTGCTTCCTCGCCAGATGAACTTGGCAGAGGTTGAGTAGGAGCCTCATCTTCCTTCCCTGAGGGAGTCCCTATGAGAGCAACTCCTTTCATTGGGTCGCTCTGCGCAGCGCGATTATCAACATCTTGGGGTTCGTCTTCCTGCTTGGGAGAGGTAACCAGTTCCTCTTGTTGTTCCTCAGAAGGGTCATTTCCATTCACTTGTTCTTGCCTATCGCCAAATGCTCGCTGCATGGAAGCGCGTAAACCGCGTTTTTCCAATTCCCTCCGGATTTCCTCTCCAATGCTAGCATTGGAGGACAGGTCATCACCGCCGGAACTATAAAGTGGCCTGGTTTTCATTTCACCTCCTTATTTGGAAGGTGAATCATATCGACATTGAATTGATCGATCCCGCCTTCGTCATATCCCATATTATCTATCCTGCCTTCACCCACGCCCCGAAGCGAAGCCACCGCTCCCAATCGCTAATCCCGCTTATACCCTTATGGAGAAGTACACCTCTCCAATCAGTTCGGCAGCTCTGAAGTACAAGAGAAGAATGTGCAATGCCTTAGTGCTGCTTGACAATCACCTCGATTTTCCTCACTGGTTGAACACGTGTTGATTCCAAATACTCGTTAAGCATGCTTACATCATAACGACGATGGCCACCAGGAGTTCTGAATGGCACCAGCAGCCCTTGACCCTCGATTCTGTTTAGTGTACTTAGACTAATACCAAGGTAAATAACAGCCTCCTTTGACGTTAAAAGGTGATTCTTTACATTTTCCATCAGTGTGCTCCCTTCCTGCAGAGTGTACAGCGATCACAAGTTGAAATGGATTGACAGTGTTTGCCCGAAGGTGAAAGCCCTTTTAATCGCTTGATCCTCTTGTGTAGCACTTGGCATCGTTTTCTTCATATTAGAATGGTTCGAGAAGGATTCGTGCTTTTGTAAGGAGATTGTAGGTAAATGGACAGATCAGATAGAGAGATCTTTTTGTAAGAAAAGTTGCGTATAATTCTTACTTGCTACGGCGATGGACTGTTGGATTCGGTCCTTTTCGTCAGGGTTCATATGCCAATTATCGTCTTCGTCCTCATCAGCTTCATAGCAGGTTTCATTCAAAGTGCGACTGGCTTTGGCTCTGCCTTGATCCCCATGCCCATCCTGATTAGGCTATTCGGCATCCAAATTGCTGCCCCGTTCGTATCACTGTTGTCCTTATTGATTGAGACCATCCTTTTTTTACACTTCAAGAAGATGATCAATTTCCGTGTCGTCCGGCAGATGGCTTTCGGATTGATCGTGGGAATCCCCATAGGGATATGGGCGCCTCGCTATCTACAAGAGCGATTTGTATTATCCACGCTCGGAGTGGTCATCCTTGGATATGCGCTCTATTCCCTGCTGAATTTAAAACTCCCCCAACTACAAAAGCCCTTGTGGGCTTATCTGGCTGGTTTTTTGTCTGGGTTACTTGGTGGAGCCTACAATACAACCGGTCCGCCTGCGATTATTTACGGCAACTGCCGTCGCTGGGAGCCTACTCAGTTTAAAGCGAACCTTCAAGGTTTCTTCATCGTTGCCAGCATATGGGTGGCAATCAACCACGGCCTGGCGCGCAATTACACGATTTCGATCCTGGGAACATTCTTGGCATCCTTTGCAGCCATCTTACTTGGAATTTGGGCCGGGCTAAAAATCAGCCAACGCATCAACCCGGATATCTTTCGCAAGATAGTGCACTGGCTACTTATTCTCTTGGGAGTGCAATTGCTGTTCTGATCACGATCCTCGCATTTTCTTCCGGGTGAGCACCCGACGGATGCACGCATGTCGTTCACGAGTGATCAGGGAAAACCAACCTGCCCCAATCTCTTCCAAGCCACCTGAAACAGGGTAGCTCGGAAAAGATCTTTCTCCACCTGGCTGATCGGATGGAACCTCTTTCAATAATTACGCTAGTCGCCCTGGCGGACAAGAGATTTCTGATAGGCCTTCCAACCCGGGCACCATCCCGTGTGCCAACGCCAGATCTTTGCAAAAAGGGAATTCGGTTTCGCCTCTGCTCTCTTCCTCATAGGACAATTTTCGCAGGGGAATTTCGATTTTGAGTTTGTTGCCATTCACATCTCTCCGTTATTCGTCTCTTGAGATTCTAATGCACCCATCTTCAATGATCAAATCCTCTTACAATCCCAAACCGAATAGGTGGTGTCAATTCCACATAGCCACCTAAATCTCTCCTATTGGCCTCCCTCCCCTGGCAACATCGAGAAAATTGAATTGTCGTCAGGGAAAACAATAGCGACATTCAGGTTTCTCATCCGAATTTTCGCTCATTTGCCCATTATGCCATACCCATAGGTTAAAGTGCATCGAAAATCAAAATGATCATAGGAGCGGAATCAGCCGTCGCCACCGCAACAGATGAAAAAGTTACCATATGTTGTCATCCTTAAAACCGGAGCAACGAAGGATCCTTAAGACGTGGCCTATTATCGAATTAGAACTCGGTATTTGCGTGATCGGTGCAGATCATCGGTTGCGACTGGAAGCCGCGCTATGGGATCAGTAAAGGGAGACTCTGCACCTCCCTTTATTCCACCCTGGAGAAAAAGAGAAGGGAATATCGTTTAGGCTTCGGTTTGCGTCCGTATCCGGATTTTTTTCTTGATGAGGCGTAATTGTAGGGTGAATTTCCACGCCCGTCCGTTGAATCTTTCGAATGACAGAAAAAACGAGATTGAAATGTCACCTGCATTGAATATAAATTTGGTTTTTTTCTGTGACCATCTATTTTTATGGTAGTATCGCCGTATCGAACCTCACAAACGACGAACGCCCTTGGATATCAAAGCTCTGAGCAGCGAATGACAAAACAGCGAGGGACACGATGGGAATAAGTCAGGGAGCGGAAATTACGATATGCGGCGCCGGTATCGCCGGCATCGCCGCAGCCTATTTCCTGAGCCAGGGATTTAGCCCTGAAGAAATCCTCTTGATTGACGAACGGCCGCCGCTCACTCTCACCAGCGATAAATCCACCGAAGCCTATCGCAATTGGTGGCCCGGCCCAGATGCCTCGATGATCGCCTTGATGAATCGCAGCATTGACCTGATGGAAGAACTTGCCCAGGCGAGCGGGAATCGTTTCCAACTCAATCGACGCGGATACCTTTATGCGACTGCCACGCCAGAGCAAATTACGCACTTCGTCACTGCCGCCGAACGCGCCAGTCAAGATGGAGCGGGTCCACTACGACTCCACCATGGAGGAGCGGATGATCCCACCTACATCCCCGCTGCCATCGAGGGATACCTGGATCAGCCAAGCGGGTCCGATCTGATCGTAAATAAGAACATAATCAACGCTCATTTTCCTTACCTGACAGATCGCACCCTGGCTGTTTTGCATGCCCGTCGTTGTGGCTGGTTCAGTGGTCAACAAATGGGAATGGTTCTGCTCGAGTGTGCAATGAAACGCGGGGTTCGTTTTCTTCAGGCGACGGTGGAAGGAATTGGCATAAGCAAGGGGGAGGTTAAAAGAGTCCACCTACGAGTGAATGAAACTCCATTAAACCTGCCCACCCGCATCTTTATCAACGCCGCTGGACCCATGTTGCAGAAAGTGGCCGCGATGTTGGGGCTTGAATTGCCTGTCTTCTGCGAGCGCCACCTAAAAATCTCCATGAGGGACCCCAGGAAAATCCTGCCGCGCGAGGCGCCCTTGCTCATTTGGGAGGACCCACAGCAGCTTATCTGGAGCGATGAGGAACGCCGTCTCCTAAGCGAATTGGAGGAGGATCAGGCGTTACTCGCTCCCTTACCTTCCGGCGTCCACGTTCGTCCCGAGGGGGGCATCGATAGCGAGAACCTCCTCCTCCTCTGGCCTTATGACCTTAAACCTGTGAGTCCGATCTTCCCAGTGCCGATCCCCCCCTCCCACGCTGAGGTGGTACTGCGCGGATTGACAGCCATGATCCCGGGGATGGGTGCTTATCTGAACCAGATGCCCAAGCCAGTGATCGACGGCGGTTATTACACAAAGACCCCAGAAAATCGGTTCCTTTGTGGTCCGCTTCCTGTAAGAGGAGCTTATGTGCTTGGTGCCCTCTCCGGTTATGGGCTAATGGCAGCCTGTGGGGCGGGTGATCTCCTTGCAGCAACTATCTTGAATAAGGATTTGCCTCCCTATGCAACTTCATTTTCACTTGAACGTTACAATGATCCTCTCTATCAGAAGAAGCTAAAAAATTGGGATATCTTTGGCCAATTATGATCCTCTACGGATTACCCTGATCAGTCAAGCCGCGAACGAATTGCCCTCTGCTATTGAAAAGGATTATTCTTTGAAATCCCTTTTGGATGCATCCTGGACCACTCCTATGTTGCTTTCATTGACCTCGCAGAATGCACCTTTTTCATTGGCACAGATCTTGCGAGCTTATCTTATGTTCCATGTTGATTCGACTGGTAATGAAATTCCAAATAGGCTTGCTTTCCCCTCTGCAGCGTTTAGAATTAATAGATCAATGCTTATTTCATCGATAAACTCACCCGCAGTTGGAAGGATATGTGAAAAATCTATAGGGAAGGGATAAACGAAACCAGACACACAATCAGAGGTTTCCACTAACAACGAACAAACTATCCATGTTCTCCAGATGTGTTATCTGCCCAACCGTTTACAGGCATGCGAGCAAAGGTTACTTGATGATCACTCGATCTAGAATGTTCCTCTTACCACTGATCGCGCTGTTATCGCTCGCCCTCAGTGGATGTATCGCTGTAAAAACTTCGATCTTTCTGAGACAGGATGGATCAGGTGAGCTTACGATTACTGTGGGTGTCCCAACTGAATTTATCACGATGCTGCCAGAAGAAGAAAACCCAATGGCAGAAATCGAGCAACGATTACGTCAGGAACTTGGAGAGGAGATCGCAATCGAGCAGTCGTCGGAGGGTGGTTATGAGTGGCGCAAAGCGAAACGCCCTTTCTCCAGCCTGGACGAAATCAATAACTTGATGAATGAGTTCGAGTTCGTCGAATCCTTTTCCATTCAGAAGCAGGCGAGCTTACTGAAAGAGCATTTCGTCTTGGATGCTGTGTATGGATTGGAAAGTCTGATGGAGTCAGAAAAGGGAATTGGGGAGGAAATACTTGAGCTTCCTGATGACCTTAAGGGATTGGCCGAACTCCAGGTAGCTGTTAACCTTCCGGGCACAGCCTCTGAGACGAATGGAAATTATGATAGCAATAGCGGATTTACTCTGTGGTCCATCAGTGGCACCGATCCTCTGCAGGTCCACGCTGTCAGTGAAACCTGGAATATCATTCAACTTGGACTGCTTGCTGCTGTTGCCCTCGCTTTCATCTTTTTATTCGTGCTCATCATCCTTGTGATTAGTCGCATGAGGCGAAGGAAAGTAAGGGCGACCGATTCAGCAAATGTCGCCCAACGACTGGTGGAATCGGTTCAGGCGGAGGAACAATTGTCCGACATGATACAGACACCCGAAGAAGAGGCTCTTTCTTCAGAGGCAGCAGCGGTCATTTCGCCTTCGAAAATTTTGGCAGAAATTGGCGCCAGGCAGCTCTTGGAGCAGGTTAGCAAACATGTACTAAAAGGAACGGGGGAGATTTCCACAGCCAAGGGAGCTATTCGCATCATCTGGTCTGACCCCCAAGATGAAACAGTAAAACGGGGGATCATGATCCGAGTCCAAGGCGTAGATACTCTGCTCATCAATGGTCAACCCTTTCCAGCGACGCGTGAGGGAGTAAAACAGGGATTGATCTCCTGCTTGAAGGGCATGGAAAAGGAGTGATCCGGACTGTCTCCTTTTTCCAATTGCATAAAATGCAAAATTCGCTGACCTTCGTTTTCCTGCAAGTAACCTTATAGATGGATAATCATTGGGTCCGGTTTGAAGGTGCGACCAGCATTACAGGTGGATCAAAGCTACTCGCTATTCTGTAACAACGTGCTTCGATCTTGTCATCCGATGGGTGCCCGCCGATTGCGATCAGATCCTCACCTATAGACAGAAGACGCTTTCCGCATTCATGGGCAGACCACAGATAAATCAATATCCGGCTCCGCCTCCAAGCCTGTCCCCTGATAAAAAGCGCAGTTGGGCTCGGAACGATGAGGACCGACCACGGATAATG
>CAYGXU010000052.1:12305-20729 GCA_964353875.1 uncultured Anaerolineaceae bacterium
TAGAATGGAGAACCTTATCGGGAGGATAAATTTGACTCAACCGGGTCTTTATTGTGTTTGATGCCCCCTGGTGCAGATAGCAAATTTGTGCTAGGCTAGATATAGTGGTATAATTAAACATACCCCAACATATGGGGTTTGGCCCGGGAAATTGGGTGGGTGCGGCGCAACACACAATCGGGCAAGCACGTTGCAGGAGCGTGCAGGCAGGGATCCTGAAAGACGGTTGGAACCCAGCGGCAGAGAGCTTCAGCCCATCCTTGGTTATACCAACTCAAGGATGTGAGATGATAAGCTTATCTGATCGTCGTTTGGAGGAATTGCAAGGTCGTTATTGCACCGTAAGGGAGTTGGAGGCGCTCAAGATCTGGGCGCAATCAAGGATCCACTGGAGTGCAAATATCCAACAAGCCATCGCAAGAGAGGGAGGGTATTTGCTGGAAGTCGACGCCAATCCTTTCTCCTATCCCCATTGGTATGGCGTTGATTTCGACGAAGTGGAATTAGCCCTTCATATGGCTTACCTTGCTGTTTATCAATCCTAGGTGAACCGACCAAACAGAAAGCTTCCAATCTCAACCATTGGAGCTCCGCATCATTCTGAAGCCAAGGGCGTCAATGATGACGCCCTTGGCGATTTAATCCGATAGCCATCTCCGTTCCTCCCATCCTAAAAGCTCAATTGGGTGCCTCCTGGTGAGTAAGCCCATGGCAGCCATTGGACCCAGGTTCAGCCATGCAAGAGAATTGTCGGACAGTTTTTATCGGTAGAACTGTTACAAATCACCCCACCCCTTTTTTGGCAACCTGACTTGGCGCAAGATTGCCAATTGGAGCGCTCCCAGGATGGCTTTCCCTATCCCGTCTTGAATTACATTTTAAATTTTATGGACGCGCTTTGCTGCTTGCACGACTCTCTCAACCGTGCTCCATACACGCTCCTCGACCGCCTCTTCTCTCCTTGGCGCCTCTTGGTCATGCAGCCAGTCGCCACCATATACGCTTCGATAGCTGGCGGGCAATGCATCGGGGAAATCCTGCTCCGACATGATCCCGAAGGCCAGCGCCCATGATCGGGGGACGACATCGAGCGCATATCCGCCGCCACCCAGCGCCAGCCACCGGTCGCTGAATTGGCTCAACCTTGCAAAAAGAGCTTCATGTCCCCTGGTGGTCAGGGATAGTTGCCCCAGCGGATCTTGATAATGCGTATCGACCCCGAGTTGAGTGACGAGAACATCCGCTTGAAATCGTCCTAAAAGAGGCGGCACAATTTCATCAAACGCCCACACATAAGCTTCATCCATTGTATCGGGTGGCAAAGGGAGATTGACGCTATATCCCTCCCCTTCACCACGTCCGATATCATCCACCGCTCCCGTCCCAGGAAAGAGTGTCCTTCCGTCTTGGTGGAGAGAGATGGTGAGTACTTGATCTGTCTCATAAAATGCCCATTGCACCCCATCCCCATGGTGCACATCGATGTCCACATAAGCCACACGTTGACTCCGGCATCTGAGCCATTGAATGACGACAACTGCATCGTTGAAGACGCAAAACCCCGAGGCATGGTCAACTCCGGCGTGATGCAGGCCTCCGCTGAAGCTGAAGGCGACAGCGCAACCTCGCTCGAGCAGCCATTCTGCTGCCATCAGGGCACTGCCCACCTTCAACCTCTCCGAGTCAAACATGCCTTCAAAAATTGGATTGTCGCCCGGACCAAAACCATAACGCCAGGCAGGGATCGACCGATCACCCCCACTCAACTTGCGAACTGCCTCGATATAGTCGGTTGTATGGAAGAGCGCCAATTCTTCCCCGCTCGCGTATCGTGGTGCGACAAGCCTCACATTCTCCGATTGAAAAGCGCCATAGGCTTGCAGTAAGTCGTGAGTGCGTTGTAGTCGTTCTGGTTTGAGCGGATGGTTGGGACCATGGCCATGGAGCCATAATTCGGGAGTAGAGAGAAAAACCGCCCTTCGTCGCATGTCGCCTCCCCATATGAATACAATCCCCTAAAGCTTATCATACGCCCATCAATAGAATATCCTCAATCCTCCCAATGCATTGCTTGCAGGCTTCACCCGAATTCAGACGACACGTAGGGAACAAGCATCACCACCCCCCCAACCCCATCATCCTATCGCCCCGAGAGACCATCCATGTCTTTAAATAAGGCCCAACTCGTGCCAAGCAACTTCTACTCGAAATGAGCAGATAGAATTAAAATCAGGCAAGTCAAAACCCACTAACCGGAGGCGGCTCTCGCCATGAGCAACTTCTATGTACCCCAAAGCGCGATGGCCATCGTTGCCCACCCCGATGATATCGAATTCTCCTGCGCTGGTACTTTGGCGCGCTGGGCGAAGCATGGCGCAAAAATCTCCTATGTCCTCTGCACCAGTGGCGAAGTGGGCATCAGCCAACGCGGGATGACCAAAACCAGGGCGGCGGAAATCCGCGAGTCGGAACAACGCCAAGCAGCCGGGATCGCTGGAGCTCACGAAGTGATCTTCCTGCAGCAACCGGATGGTCTTTTGCAGCCGACTCTTGAATTACGCAAAATGCTGGTGCGAGAGATTCGCCGTTTCAAGCCGGAAGTGGTAGTGACCGGCGATCCAACCATCGTATGGCGAGGGGAGGAGTACATCAATCACCCCGATCATCGTGCAGCCGCCATGGCCGCTCTGGATGCCACTTTTCCTGCTGCTGGCCAGCCTAATCTCTTTGAAGAACTGCAGCAGGAAGGATTGAGCGCCCACAAACCACGAAAAGTGTATGTCACCGCATGGGACCTCGGCGACTACCTGGTCAATATCGACGAGACCATCGAGATCAAGATCGCTGCCCTAAGAGCGCATGCCAGCCAAATGAAAGATTGGGATCCGGAACCGCGCGTTAAGGGCTGGGCTGCCGAGCGCGCCAAGGGCATCGAAGCCAGCTATGCCGAGACCTTCCGAGTGATCACCCTGGTGAATGACGAAGATTGGGAGCGAACAAAGGGACGCGTCCTTGAAGAATAGCGATTGATCCTCCCTTCGTATTCCTTCGCCGATTGAGGCAATGGCAGCAAGGCCTGCCGACCAAGGAGAGGAGGAGAAACTCGGGGCGGAAACCACTATCTCGGGCATGCCGTGCTGCCTCCTTTCTCCTGTTACGCTCCCAGAGGCAAGTCGATGATCCTTCCAATGACCAGAGAACAAGACGTGTGCATGCTAGGAGATATCGAAGTTTCTCCAGAGAGATTGCTCTAAAGGGCGACGACCACAACCTTCTTTGTCTTTCTTACCTGATTTAATATGCCCATCCAACAGCAGGTAGGCGATCCGACTACGGATACACCCTGATAGGGACATCCCATTATTTGGCAGAGTTCCCTATTGACAAAGAGTAATTTATATAATACAGTACTCTATGTAATAGAGTACTGTGTATGACTTAGATCTCCTTAATAGAATAGGGGATGTCAATGAACATTTCACGCGATGAAGCACAAGAGTCTCTTAATGCCATTCACCAAGTCAGCGATCAAACCCGCAAGTCGATTGCGCGCGGCGCCACGCCCCTTCACTTGATCCTGTGGGGCATCATCTGGTTCATCGGTTTCCTGGCCAGCCATTTCATTCATAACCAGATCGATGGATGGATTTGGATCGGCTTGGTCGGAGTGGGCACATTAATTTCCATATACATCGGGTCTCGCTTCAGCCAAAAAGTTCGCACCCCCGGCTATACGCACTTTTATTTCATACCAGCAGCCTTCATTGCCTATTGCGCCTTGATCATTTGGGTCGCAAATCCTTCAAGCGAGCAGCAAGTCTCGACGCTCATTGTAGTATTCCTCATGTTTGGCTATGTCATCATGGGGATTCTGGTCGAAAGGACTGCGCTTTGGGTGGGTCTCATCACCACCGCCCTGGCACTAATTGGGTATTTCCTCTTCCCCGCCTACTACAACCTTTGGATGGCTTTCCTGGCAGGGGGGACTTTGACGGTTAGCGGTCTTTACATCCAGCGTCGATGGAGATGACCCATCCGGTGAAGAAGGGATTGGTTCGATGCCTCTGCTAAATGAACTCATCCATCAACCCGTCCGGTTGCGAATCATTGCCGCTCTGGTTGCCTTACAACCTGATGCCCAAATGGAGTTTACCTACTTGCGAGATTTACTCGATCTGACCGACGGCAATCTCGGAGCTCACCTGCGTAAACTAGAGGATGCTGGTTATTTGAAAGTAACGAAAACCTTTGTAGCCCGCAAGCCACGCACGTATGTGGCCATCAGCTCCAAGGGACGCCAGGCTTTCGAAGAGCATGTGGCCGCTCTCGAGGCCATCCTGCATACAGAGGAGGACCAATTCGATCATGGGTAAAGGCGCGACGATTCGTCTTGATACATGGCCCGCTGCATTAGCGTGTAACAACCATGGATCCGGTTAGGCCGAGGAGTTTTTAATCTGGATACTAAGATTCTTCGGAAACTCTTAAGAAAAAACGAACTGATAAAGTAGAGCGAAGGAAACTCAGGAGGCAAGTATGTCATCGGTAATTGAAGTCAATCACCTTCGAAAGGTCTACGGCGATGTTGTGGCTGTAGACGACATCTCTTTCGAGGTACAGGCTGGCGAGATCTTCGGGTTGGTCGGGCCGAATGGCGCCGGTAAAACCACCACCATCGAATGCATCGAAGGCTTGCGCCGTCCCGACAGCGGTCAAGTGCAATTATTGGACGCCAATCCTTGGGAGCAACGTCTGACCGTCACTAAGCGCATCGGCATCCAACTTCAGGAGTCCGCGCTCCCACAAAAGTTGCATGTGAATGAAGCTCTGAAATTATTTAGCTCTTTCTACGACCAACACGCCGACAATGAGGCGTTACTCTCCTTGCTCGGTTTAACCGAGAAGACTTCTGCACCCTACGGCAAGCTCTCCGGTGGACAGAAACAACGTTTATTCATCGCCCTGGCTCTCATCAACAACCCTCAGGTGGTCTTCTTTGATGAATTGACGACCGGACTTGACCCACAAGCTCGGCGGGCGATGTGGGATCTGGTGCGCCAGATCCGTGACCAGGGCTGTACCGTTTTCCTCACCACACACTACATGGAAGAAGCCGAGCGACTTTGCGATCGGGTATTGATTATCGACCACGGCTGTATCGTCGCGCTGGACACCCCCGAAACCCTGATCGGATCCTTGGGGGCAGAGAAACGGCTGGTGTTCACTTTGCCCAATGGCGCCTCTGATCCGCCACTGACAGAAATCCCTCAGGTGGAACGCGTCGAGCGAATCGGCGACCGAGTGGTGGTTTATGGACACGGCGATAGCTTCGCCAGCGCTGTGGTTAGTGCCCTGGAGGATGCAGATATGCCTCTCCTCGACCTACGAACAGAGCAGCCCAATCTTGAAGATGTATTTTTATCCCTTACGGGTCGTGAAATTCGGGAGTGATGACGATGCGTGGCTTTATAAATTTAACCCTAACCAATTTGATACTCTTCCTGCGAGAACCGATTGCAACTTTCTTTACTCTCGCCTTTCCGCCTATGTTGGTCGTGCTATTCGGCGCGATTTATGGCAACGATCCCACCCCCCTCTTTGGCGGTTATGGATCGATGGATGTCTCCATGTCGGGTTATACGGCTTTGATCCTGGGCACGGTGGGCTTTCTCAGTGTGCCGATCACGATCGCAGGATACCGCGAGACTGGAGTGCTGCGTCGCTACCGGGCCTCCCCCTTGAGACCCTTCACTTACATCGTTGCTGACGTACTGGCCAATCTGTTCATGACAATGCTCGGCGTCGTCATCCTGATCCTGGTGGGCTGGCTGCTCCATCGCGTCAGGTTTGAAGGGAACGCAGGGGAATATGCGCTCGCGGTGCTCTTTTGCGGTCTCTCGATGTCCTCCGCCGGATACCTGATCGCCAGTGTAACTCGAGGGGCGCGCACAGCGCAGGTGGTAGGCATGGTGGTCTTCTATCCAATGATGTTCCTCTCCGGAACAGGAATGCCGTTAGAGGTCATGCCGGAGACCGTCCGTCGCATTTCCAACTACCTTCCCCTCACCTATGCTGTTAAATTGCTGCGCGGGATTTGGTTTGGAGAGCCTTGGAGTGAGCATCTCCTTGACACCGCTGTCCTTGCCGGCATCCTGGTGGTATGTAGCCTCATCGCTGCCCGTTTCTTTCGCTGGGAGTAGATAAAAGACGACCAGATCTCGACCAATCACGGGCTCAGAAGGGATTGCGTTTAATCCCTTAATAAGAACAACATCCCTTCTGAGGCCACCTCCTCTATTAAACCATCTTGAGAAATTCTCACTTAGAGACCAGAATGCGCTCTCAATATAGATCCTGTATGCAGGATATGTACACGCCGCCGATTCTCACAGACGAGATTTGCGGACGTGGGAGGGCACTCCGCTGAAAGGGCTGAGTATTATCTTATTTCGTAACAACACAGGCTACTGGTACCACCTGCTCCTGAAGACAAAGCGGATAATAAGATGAGCCGATCAAAGCCTGATACAGGGCATCGATGATCTGTTGTTCATTTTTCCGAGCTGTTGAAATGTAACTACGGATACGACAGAATGTATCAGACCCCTCCCCGGAGCTAATGCACCCCGACACTTTCCGTTTCAACTTGGCCATGCGTAAATCCCGCTCCGCCTGGTTATTATCGAAGGGCACATCAAAATCAAACATGAATGCCAGGACCGTTGGAAGGAGGCTTTCCCCTGTTGCGACCGTTCTTCGCCATCCGATTTTCTAGTTTCCGCATCCGGTCCGCTAAAATCTGAGTGTGCCAGATTGTTTTACGAGACAGCGCCACAACAGCATCTTTGCCCTGGCGTCAGGCGGCATGTACTTCACCTTCAAAAGGGAATTGGATAGGTTTCATATTTCGTATGAGGACAGCTTTGTTAATCCATTAAAAGAATCAAATGTAATCAATAGCCTATTACTTTGGACTCAGATGCCTGAGCAGTTACGATAACCTTATATAGGAAAGTAAGAGGCCGAGCAAGATGGGAGTTGTGAAAAGCAAAGCATAATGTAAAACGTGGTGCGTGAAACGTGATGAGGGAAAGGAAAAAGCGAAAAGTGAGGAGTGACGAGTAATGAGTAGTTGATCGGAATGATTCTGAAAAGCTTCCATTCAGAAAGATTAAGATTTGTCCTCTGATAGTGTTGGAGAGTTACGGATGAAACGATTTATGAGATTCTGTGTTAGACTAATTGTAAGATTTCATTGAGGGGTTTGTGTTTGTGAGGTACTTGGGGGCAATGTCGGAGTAGCTTTGTTGATTCTCATGTGACATAGTTCCACAATCGATCAGGTAATTTTTACAATAGTGTTTCAATTTGTCTAAACAAAGATAGTTTGCCGCTCACGCCGGAGGGGCATAACGTGAATATTCTTAGTATCCCAAAGTCTAAACTTGGATCTGTGGGCTTCGCTCTTGTCAGCGCAGTGGTTGTGTGCAGCGCGATCCTTCTCGTCTTGTTCCTTTTTACCTATTTGCCTGTGACGTACATGGATTGGATGGAGTTCCTCCGACCTGCAGCTACGGAGTGGCAGGCTCCCTTTCGACCGGGTGTTTTCAATCCCCCCTGGCTTTTTCTAATCCTGCACCCCTTTACCTGGCTCGATCCCCGTTTGGGTGCGGGGCTGCTTGTCGTCATCTCGTTGCTGATTGTAGGTGCTTATGTTGGAACCCCGAAGAAAGCATTGTTCGTGACCTGCAGCGCCCCTCTAATTGTGATGGTGACCTTGGGACAAATCGATGGCTTGATCCTGCTGGGGCTTATGATCCCGGGTGAGATCGGGCTCCTATGGCTGCTGATGAAGCCACAGGGGGTATTTCTGACTGCACTTCCCCGAATAAACCTGCGATCTGTGACGGTCGTGATCCTTGTCCTTATACTATCGATTCTTTTGTGGGGATTCTGGTGGCAGGACATTTTGCATACGCGATCCTTATTTAACGGCAGCCAAAATGCTTCGCTCTTTCCCTATACGATCCTGCCTGGTTTTCTCCCTCTCTATCTGGGGCTCAAGCGTAAAAGCGATGCTCTGCTATGCCTGGCGTCCCTCTGTTTTTCCCCGTACTTCATGCTCACCTCCATGCTACCTGCCGTAGCAGCCATCGTGCGCGAATCGGATGACAAACGCGTGTGGTTCGTCACTGTGCTTGGGTCGTGGGTGTACTTCTTCGCGGCGAAGGGGTATTTAGGGGTCGGTTAGATCCGCGATTCTTTGAGAACGATAGCTTCTTCCTCAATTTGTGACCTCTTCTAGAAAAAATCTTTATACTATCTTAACAGCTTTGCATCCCAAGCATATGTAACCCCATCCACTTCGATCAGCCGGTTGGCAGCATCGTAGGCATAGACGTTGGCGCCGTTGTGGGTTTCCTG
>CAYGXU010000053.1:0-17252 GCA_964353875.1 uncultured Anaerolineaceae bacterium
GAAGTCTCGATGACCCGCAAACCCGGATTGACACGACGAATATAGTCCCTGCACAGCTCCAGATCGAAGCGCAAGTGGGGTAAGAGGTCCATTTTGGTGAGGATCAGTAAATCAGCAATGAGGAAGGGCAGGCTCTCATATAAGTCTTTTTCAGCCATGGCCATCTCCTTGTTGTTGTTTTCAAGTGTACCTGTTAACGTCGATCTAGCCACATTCAAGCCAGCTTTCGACTGCCAGATGTATCGAAAACTTTCCTAAACCTCGCCATTCAAATAGATTTGAGGATAATCGCATTCCCAGATCCTTTTTTCGTTCTGCAACGTCTTATCGATATCCAGTAAGGACAAACTGACATATAAAGCATCCACGATGGTCGCTTGCGCGATCCTCGAGGCCATCGCTTCGGAGGAGGCCTCTGTTGATACGCTGACCAGGACGACATCCGCGTGCTCTGTCAGCGGCGACTTTTCGTTTCCAGTGATGCAGATCGTTTTCACACCACGGCGCTTGGCCTCCCGCAAGGTCAATACCGGATCGACGGATACGCCTGATTGAGATATAGCAACGACCACATCTTCCGATTCCAGGAGCGTCGTCCTCATCAGTTGCAGGCAGGAATCAGTCTCCGCACACCAATCCAGCCCAAGGAGGAAGAGGCGATGATCCATCTCTTGCACAATGGGTGTCGAGGTTCCCACACCGATGATTAAGATGCGCCTGGCGTTGGCGAGCAATGTTACAGCCCGCTTGAGGACCTCACCATCGAGCATTTCCAACGTATCTACCAGCGCTTGGATGTTGGCCGCGAACACTTTGCGCGCCACCGGCCGCTCCACGCTCGATATGGCCATCGGGATCATTGGAGCCCTGGCCCTCAGCCTGTCCGGCGCCCTGGTGAAACGCTTCGACGTTGCCACTATGATGTTGCTCATGATCCCTCTTCCAAAGCTGCTCAGCACCCTGGCCTGGATTCCAATTTTCCGCACCTATCCGAAAGATCGCCTGGTGCTCCATCAGGAATTGACCGAACAACGTGAGACGCTGCTCTCCGAGCCTGAGATCCCAATCTCGGCTTGAGATCATAGCGCGGCTTTCTGCCGCAACCAAAGATTCGCGCGAATCGTGCAAATGCCCGCCGGTAATAAAAAGAAGCGATGACTCATTCAGGGAGAAAAAGGATGCGCGCTGCGCTAATCGCTGGAACCGGCATAACCAAGAATCTAGGTTGGGCAATCCGACCGCAAACGGTTAGAACCAACTACGGTTCTGTTGACCTCTTCCTTGGCGAGGATGAATTTGCTGATCTCGTCTTCTTGCCGCGGCATGGACCATCCCATCAGACGCCCCCTCATCGGATCAACTACCGTGCCAACATGAAAGCTCTACAACTGCTCGGAGTTGACCGAGCAATGGCAATCTTTGCCGTAGGTTCCCTAGACGAATCCCATCCCCCTCATTCCATCTCAGCCTTGGATCAGTCCCTCGATTTCACCCATGGGCGCCAATCAACCTTTTTCGATGGGGGCGATTCTGGGTTGGTCCACACAGACATAACCGAGCCCTTCTGCATCGCCTTGCGAGAACGAATCCTGACCCTGGCGTCCAAGTACAAACTCCCCGTCCTTCCCTCCGGCCCCTATGTCTCTGTCGATGGACCAAGCTTCGAGACCGCCGCTGAGATACGCATGTTTGCTCAATTGGGTGGAGAGGTCGTCGGCATGACAGGCGTTCCCGAGATCCCGCTGGCACGCGAGTTAGGTCTGCATTACGCGGCGGTCGCTATCTCCATCAACTGGGGAGCGGGGTTGAAGGGAGCGTTGAAAATTGAAGAGCAGGGGCTGGAGCAACATCGTTCTTCCCTACTCGATCTCTGCCTCGAGGTTCTGCGCTCGCCGATGGATGTGAAGTGCTCCTGTCAGAAGGGGGCGATCATCATCCATCCACCCTCCTCCAAAACAGGGGATTGAAAAATGGTACCGGATGAGCAGAAACCCAGAGCATTGATCCTGGTCAGCGCTGGCTTGCTGAGCGAACCGGTGCGCTACAATGGCACCGATGCCAAGGTCGAGAGGCCGATCCTCGACGCCTGGCTCCGTGAAGGCAAAGTAATCGGCTTCTGTCCGGAGGTAGAAGGTGGCTGCCCCATTCCCCGTCCACCAGCCGAGATCGTCGGGTGTGACGGGGAGGCGGTTCTGGATGGTCATGCGCTCGTCCTGGAGATCAATGGCCACGACGCAACGCGCCAATACCTCAAATGAGGGCAGAAGGCGCTTCTACTCGCCCAAACAACGCGAGTGAGGTTTGCGATCTTAAAAGAGGAGAGCCCCTCCTGTGGCAGCACTCGTATTTATGTTGGGAGTTTCTCCACAAAACTTATACCTGGGAAGGGAGTGCCTGCTGCCCTCCTTGAAAGGGATGGAATTCGCGTTTCTAGCGAAGAGCAAATTGACAAAGCCTTGGCCTATTCCCAGAGCATTCATTATCTTTGAGCGATCCTCCAGGCATTTGGAGCCATCATTGCCATCAAAAAAGATGACCAAGCCACATCCATGTTGGAGCGTTTTGTTATTCCATCCTAGTCGACCGAATCCTTAAACCCAGTGCAACCTGGCGGACTGCTAATCATGAACCTTTGGATATCGATGTGATCCTCGTCGACTTGGAATCCCTGGATGACGACTTGAGACATGCGTAGTGTTGATGATACACCTTGGTTGGAATTTTTTTTATACCGAAAAAAGCATATCCGTGTTCCTCACAGATGCGCCTTAAAGCATTAACCATGGCCAGATCGGTTCCTGGTGAAATATGGTGTATGTCGAATATGCTCTGGAGGCATGCTCTATACAGCTGCCTCCATATCAGCAGGCAGACCCGCTGCACGGAGCTCTCTTGTGAGGAGAATCTTCCATTCAGTGCCCGTACCCATAGGTATATAAATAACACCAGAGTAGTCGGATGGGACTTCAACGCCTTGGTCGATCAATGCGCAAGTTCTTTCTCGACCCAACCTTCCGATGAAGTAACCGAGTTCAAGCCACACATTCTGTCTTGCACGCGGATAGATTTTATGCCGGCCCTTTGCGGCGCGTCCTAAATCATCAGGTGTAAGGAGTGCTACAGCGTATGAAGCTTTCCCGTATCGCTCAAGCTTCTCAATAACGGTATCGCTTAAATTCGCTAGCTCATTGAGAATGATTGGTTCCAGGCTAATATGCTCGAGAAAACGGGCCACAGCCTGTATTCGATCGTGATTATGGCCATGCACTAGAAATACCTTGCGGCTGTATGCTTCTGTGGATATTCCATCATCATGATATTCATGGGGACTGGTTATTTTCTTATCACGAATTTTGAGTTCGCATACTGCATTTGTAGAGACTTTCGTAAGGGAAGTTGCACAGTATGGGCATTTCGTTCTTCGTAGACTGGCGCTGGGGCTTGTTCTATAGCTGAGCATATAACCCACACCCCCACAACGGCAGAGAGGCGAGCCTCGCGACTTTGTGGACATTGTTCCCTCCTCCTTACGAAAATGCATGCGGATAATAAATCTAACATTGAATCCATCCTACATTGTTTCGACATGCGTTTCAATGCTATATGGTTTTTTATATGAAATCTGATATATTCTATAAATTATATAATAAATTACATAACAAGGAGCGTAGCAGATATGGAAAGAATTATCGAAACACTTATTGGCGAAGTAAACGGAAAAGGCTTCCCTAAGATTGCAGCACTTTGGCAATCTATACTTGAGGATGGGTGCACTCTTTATCTAAGGTCGGAGGAAGGCTATCAACCTCTGGATGGGTATGCACTGCATTGTGTCAGCCGCTACCTTCCTGCAACAGCGACGAACATAGAGATAGTTCCAGTGTATGACCATTTTCAAACGGTATCTTATAAAAACCTGATTATCTTAGGAAGAATTCGAGCTTTCGGACCAGGAAGCGAAAAACTGATATCTGAAACTGCGGGGAAGGTAATTCAAGATTATGGACATTTTCGTTTCATGGATAGCGAGCGACTTCTTCAGGTTGATAGCGGAGAAATGTGGATGAGAGTAGAAATGCAGAAATGGATACGTGACTTTGGTGTCATCCGATTGTGGCGGCAGCCCGATACGGGGCGCATCATCATGAATTTATGTGGCTTGGGCCCCATTGGCACTCTGGGTGCAACGATGGCAATTACCGATTTTAGTAAATCAGCTGTAGCAGAAGTCGAATTATTACTTCCTCCACCCAAAGAGCTGCGGGAGGGTCTTGTTGAAATACTCGTGAAGGCCGAACGGCAACCCAAAGGTGACTCCATCATTATAAGCCCGGCTGAGGTGACAATAAACGTGGAAAAGCATTTTCATAGCTTCGCTGAACCAAACTGGCCTCTGATGGTTTTTCATCGGACAACTGATGATGACGGAGATCAATATGAGGTCAGGGTATTTGATACCAGGAGTGACACGAAAAAGCTGCTGACTAGGGCTCCCGTTGAATTCGCGGTTCTTGCAGCCATTGCCAAGCACACGGAGGAAGAGCCATCTATGTACGCGCCCATGGGAGGTTATATCGCCTACCAGCAAATCGCCAAGTCTGTGATCGTGAAGGAAATTCTGCGTGACTCCCAGGGGCTGGATATAAGCGTAGTACGTGCTACTGTTGCTCGACTAAATCGAAAGCTCAGGATCCCAGAGTGGGATAGGGTATTCCCTAATTTGCTATTGCAATGCAAGGTTCCTCTAGAGGGATCAAAAACGAAAAAAGCGGTTCTGCGACTGAGGGCGAAGATCCATTTTGAAATTTAAGACCTGAAAAACATGCCCAAGCTGATACGATAATAAACAATAAGCTCCTCCTCCAATTACATACAAGAAAATGTCTTTATCGGTGCAGACACTCATAAGCCTTGAAAAACCAGGAGAATTGCCCTCAAAACCTGCAAGATACGAGTACAGCTTCGTTTTTTACCATAAGCCGGTCGTCTTCCATAAACTTTCAAGGCAAAATAAGCATCGAAAAATATGCAGTCATCATATAAGCTGTCTGTAACGCAGGTTGATCATATAAGCGTTCCCGAAACGAGGCAAGAGATGAACTTATCAGGCAGATGGATTGGGGAATCGCAGGGCATGGCAACCCCCAAATATAGTTGGATCATCTATCAAAGGGCATCCATGTCAATAATCTATACATGCTGGGAAGGTCATGAAGATGACATATGCATCTTTTACCCAGCCACATTTAAGGAAAGCGTTCTTGTTATTTGGACAGGAGATATAACCTGCTTTGAGAGCAGGTGTATCTTTTCGTAAGTATTATTCAGAGATTTGCCTTCGTCTATTGATTCAAAACGGGTTCCCTCCCCAAGATCTCGTCGATCTCTACCATCTGCCCTTCACTCAACGGTCCGAATTCCATCGCTCCGATGTTCTCTTCCACTTGCGCCAAGGTCTTAAAACCAGGGATAGGGATGGTCTGCTGGCTACGCGCCCAGATCCAGCCAAGTGCTGCTTGGGCCAGCGTACGTCCGCCTTGCACGAGGACCTTGCGTATGCTCTCAAGTCGTTTCAGTCGCTCTGCCCCTTGCCCTTCCCTAAAATTCGCGGGGTATCGAACATCATTCTCTGGAAATATCGTTTCGGGGCCAAACTTGCCGGTGAGCAAGCCCATTATTAATGGAGTTCGGTTAACGCTCGCCGACTCAAACTCCCGGCAAAGTCTTAGCATCTGCGGGGCATCACGGAAAAGATTGAGGATATGCTGTACGGCAAGCGCAATGGGCACCTTCCGCGAAGACCCGGGCCCGTTCAGGATCATCGGTGCTCCATCCATAGGCTCGGATCTTTCCTTCAGTCACAAGATCCTCAAGAACATCTCGAACATCCGCTCCTTTGACAGGATCCAGATCCCATAAGCGCCTGCGTGAATTTCCTTTGCGCCGCCTTATAAAGACCTGGGTCAATCAACAGCGGTATTTCACCCCCCGCGCCTTCGATGATGATCGCCTTGATGCGCTTGGCGCCCATCACGGCCCCTAAACCGCCGCGTGCGCTGATGCGAGAAGGCTCCCGATCCTTGTCCAAATTGAGGATGCCAGCCGATCTCAGGCGCATCTCTCCAGCAGGGCCGATGAGGGCGATGCCCACCTTCGGGCCATATCGCCGCAGGAGAATCTAAGCGGCCTGGTACACTCCCAAACCGTACAAATCATTGGCCGGCTCAAATCGCCCTCCTTCATTATTCAGGTGCAGCAGGCTCCAATCCTCACCCGGCGGATCCCCTTCCAGGATCAGTGCTTTCATTCCCAGGCGGGTCATGATCAGGGCTGTGGTCCCCCCAGCATTGCTCTCCTTAACCCCTTCCGTTAACAGGCCTTCCCCACCGATCGACAGGCGATCACAGGAGGAGACTCGCTGCCCGACTAACAGCTCGAGCGCGAAGATGAGCTTATTGCGAGGCCCGAGCGGATCGCAGGTGGGAGGGGGCTTCATCCAAAAGAATGCGGGCGATCAGCCCGCGACCTCCCAGGCGCTCCCATCCCTGCGGTATTTCTCCGATACTCACTTTGCTTTCTGCGACATTCGCTCTCCAGATGCGAAGCTCCATTGGTCTGCCTCAAAGATGGGATTCAATGATGTTCGTTGCCATGGATGGCCATGATGGGCAGGCAATCGATCACGCTTTATTCCTTTACGTTTCAGCCTATATCCCCGTACCGACGATCGATCCCCCGTCCACCACAATCACCGTCCCGGTTACATAGTCGGAAGCGGAGGATGCCAGGTAAAGCGCCGCCCCGACTACATCCTCCGGTTCGCCGATCCGCCCCAACGGTGTGGCTTTTTCCTGCATTCGAAGGACGTCCTCACTCTCCCACAGCACTTTGCTGAACTTGGTTCGGATGAGACCAGGGGCGATGGCGTTGACCTGGATGTTATCCTCGCCCAGTTCGCGTGCCAGCACCTGTGTTAACATGAGGATCCCGGCTTTCGAGATGCTATAAGCCCCCATGTTGAAACCCGGACGCAGTCCCGCAACCGAGGCGACATTAATAATCTTGCCTCCACCCAGATCTCTCATATGAGGAAATACCTGCTGACAAAGTCGAAAATACCCCTTCAAATTTACATCCAGGATTTTCTCCAATTGGCCCTCATCGGCCGTCAACAATGGACCGAAATGGGGATTGGTGGCGGCGTTGTTCACTACGATGTCGATCCGACCCCACTTACCCACAGTCTCTCTGATCAGGTTCGCCACCTGATCCGCATGCCCCATGTGTGCTTCGATCGCCAGGGCTTTTCCTCCCGAGGCTTCGATCTCCTGCGCCACTCGGGTCACATCGTCGATTTTTCGACTCGACACGGTTATCCATGCCCCGGCTTTTGAAAATCCGAGCGCGATCGCCCGACCGATGCCTTTTGAAGCCCCGGTGACGATTGCGACCTTGCCCTGAAGACTGAAATCCACCATGAAACCCTCCTCAATGCAATGATGATTTGCTAACTTCGGCGATATTCTTCTTAAGTAACTGCTCAGGCCTATCCTCTTTCATTCCGAATCACCTATGACCCCCCTCTATCCCCCCATTTGCGCTGTTCAGGGCACTCCCAAAATGGATTTTCTTGGCGCAAATGGGGGGATGATAGGGGGGTAAGATTGAGAAAATCATGCGGAGCCTGACATTGCGTTGTAATGCTAAGGAGATCATGGAATTGGCCTGAGCAATTGCCTTCCTAAAAAAATCAGGGCGAAGCATTCACTGCGAGTTATTCCCAGATAATTTCAAGCCAATCAGTGAATGCTTCGCCCCTGCCCTCCGCAACAATGTGACTGCTGAAGAAAATAAGACGGACGTTTCATGACAGCGTTCCTCAAATGGACAATGATGAATGCTTATCCCCCAGAATCACATCGATCCCTTATACAATGTGCGATTTCAGAGCACTGGCTCCTTTATTCCATTGGCGTTAGCTATCGCTAGTTTTTAATCCCAGCCAAATTTTTCGCGATCTGCTTTTTCGATTCAAGGTCGTAATTCTTCAGAAGTGTAATCGCTTCCATGACAGGCGATCCGCCTCCATGCAACCCAGCGATTAGACTCACCCCACCTATCGAGGAACAGAGGGCATCGCTGATGAGGCGGAAACAACGGTGTTGGTTCTCTGCCGTGATCGCCGGATTTCTCATCATGTATTTGGCCAGCAATGGCCCCGTCTCCTCGCTGAGAAAATCCCCTTCCAAGGGCAACGTGGCGACCAGCCCTCCGGCCAGGTCGGCTACGACTCGATGCTCATGATAGATGTTCTCACCCGCATGGCGTCTTCCCACATTGGTATAGACCACCTCTGGTATATAGGTCCCGGATGGCATCTGGCGGCCTTTAACCGCCGCAGCGATCCCAGCCGCATAAACCAACTCCGCCACGCTGATCAGGTCAGCCAGTTTGTATTGAACATGCTTAGCATCCTCAATCCCGTTATACTCCGCCACCAGAGCAGCCATGCCCATGAGGACATCCGATGTGGCCGGCTTGCAGCCTGTATAACTATGCCGATGGTAGAGAGCGAAGAGCAGCGCCAGTGGCCCACCGAACTCGGACTCCCCACACAGGAAGACCCGCTCCCAGGGCACGAAGACATCATCGAAAATGGTGAGCGACTCGACATCGCCGAAGCGAGCCAGCGGGGCATCGAGAAGCTTGCGCGGTCTGAAGTTCGTCGGTCGGCAAATCAGTTTCACTCCTGACGTATCGGCCGGGATGGCAAAAGCTACCGCCCAATCCCCCTCGTCAGGGGTCAGGAAGCGAGTGGGGGTGACAATGATCTCGTCGGCATAGGGTCCGATGGTATTGTGCGCCTTCGCCCCACGCACCACGATGCCGTCTTTACGACGTTCAACCACATGTAAGTAAAGATCGGGATCCTGCTGCTCGCTCGGTCGCTTGGAGCGATCTCCTTTCACATCGGTTTGAGCGCAGTTGGCACACAAATCATGTTCCTGAAAATATTTCAGATACTCAAGGAAACGTGCATGGTATTTGGTTTGATGAATCTGATCGGTCTCATAAGTGATCACGGATAGGGCATTCATTGCATCGATGCCCATGCAACGTTGGATACAACCACCAGTCTGATGGCAATATAGACGAGTCATCTCCTGCTTCTTGAGAAGATCATCGCAGGAGTGATGAATGTGGCAGAAACGGTTGATCTTCTCCCCGCTGAGATGAGAGGTCGCCGTGAAGAGGTCCTCAACCTGCGACTGATGCGGAAGGTCGTAGGTGAGCGCGATGACATTCATCCCGGGCGTGATGCGTGCATCCTGGCGAGAGACCAATTCGCCATCGATGTAGACGTTCGCTTTCATCGCCAGCATGCGTTCTCGATACTCGTCTGAAGTGATCATTCCCCATCCTCCGTTCCCTATTGGGCCTATTTCATGTAAACGATTATCTTAAGTTAAGATGAAGGAGGTTCTCCCTCGCTTGTACAAATCTATGCCATATCAAAGCACACCTTCATTTGATAAGCCGAGTGATTTTCTTTCCTGACCTGAATGAAATTTTCCGTTTGAGAGACGCATACTCCAATTTGCTTCCTTGACCAAAGCGCTGTCACTCAAATAAGCTTCATCCTTAATTTAGATCCACCTCCGCGGCTCTGGTTGAAGACCACCATCCCGCTGTTCGATCCGAAATCAGAACCGCTCCCGTGTTGAGTACTGGAATGCGATCTCTGATTGGTTTACCCGGATCAATCAACCACCAGTGCACTGGCCAGGATCTCAATCGGATGGAGCGAATGGCGACCCGTCGTATGCTCGATCTGATCGCGGCAAGAGGTGCCCATGATACATATGAGGGTATCCTCTGCAGCCGCTCGCACGATTGGAGCTAAGGACATTTCCGCCAGCTTGATGGATAGATCATAGTGCTCGCGTTCATAACCGAAGGATCCCGCCATCCCACAGCACCCAGACTCGATCTCTTCCACCATACAATTCGGGACCATGCGCAGCATTTCCAGGGTGCTCGCTGTGCCAAAAGCGGACTTCTGTTGACAATGACCATGAAAGAGCACATGCCGAGGCGTATTATCCAAGTTGAGTTTCAATTGTCCCGCCTTCGCCTCTCGGACGAGAAAGGTGTCCACCAGCATGGCCTGTCCCGCAACGGCCTGGGCATCCTCCCCGGGGACCAAGTCGAGATACTCATCCACTAACATGGCCATACAGCTTGGCTCACAGCCGACGATGGGGATGCCCTGCTTGGCGTAAGGTGCAAGTAAAGCAATATTATGCCGCGCTAGCCGGAGCGCTTCATCTAATAGCCCTTTGGACACCGCCGGCCGCCCGCAACAAACCCGATCCTCGAGGATCATGGGCTGGTAACCGGCTGCCTGCAACACCTTGATGGCTGCCTGCCCAATGTGTGGATCGTTGTGCTCGGTGAAAGTGTCATGGAAGAAGATGACCGTCCTCTGCTCTTGTGATCTGACATCCTTCCTGTGATCTACTTGTTTTCGATACCATCTGCTGAAGGATTCATGCGCCAGGGCAGGAAGGGAACGTTTGGGGTGAACTCCCAATGCAGTTAACACCCATTTTCCCGGCCCTCGCAGAAGCAGGTTACTTAATGACGCCATCGGTTGCATAAGGGCGTTCCATCTGGCGATATGAGCGAAGAGCCAGGAACGTAAGGGGACTCCATGTTCTTTATAGTATTGATATAGGAATTCCGCCTTCAGCCTGGCCATATCCACCGAAGAGGGACATTCGCTCTTGCAGGCATGACAGGAGAGGCACAAATCCAACACCTCGGAGAGTTCCTTAGAGGTGATCGCATCCGGGCCGAGAAGACCCATCATCGCAGCTCTCAACGCGTTCGCCCTCCCGCGGGTGCTATGCTTCTCCTCGCGCGTGGCCTGGAAAGAAGGGCACATGACTCCCTGTTCCAGTTGCCGGCAAACGCCGGCGCCGTTGCACATCTCTACTGCATGAGCAAAGTTGCCATCCTCATGAAAATGGAAGACGGTCTTCTTGAAGTGATAGGGAGTTGAGTAACTGGTCCCATAGCGCATGAGCGACTCATCATCCATTTTAGGGGGGCTGACCACCTTCCCGGGGTTCATCAAGCCTTGAGGATCAAATGCCGCCTTAACCTCCTGAAATGCTTGCACTAACTCCGATCCAAAGAGCCGCTCTGAGAACTCCCCCCGTGAAATCCCCTGCCCGTGCTCACCGCTAATCGTCCCCCCGTAGCTACAGACCAAATCGACTGATTTCTCAGAAATGAGCCGTACCTGTTGCATACCTTCTTTCGTCTTTGTATTGATCAATGGGCGGATATGAACGCAGCCGGCGCTGGCATGGCCATACATGGCCATCCGTTCGATACCTATGTCCTGAGCGAAGTCGTAAAGTTGTGAGACATAATCCGACAGGTGCTCTACCGGAACGGCGGCATCTTCAATATAGGCCACGGGTTTGGTATCACCTCGAACGCTCATCAAAATGCCTAACCCGAGTTTACGGACATGCCAGACATTCGCCTGTTGTGTCGGGTTGGCAAGGATGATAACGGGATCACGGTGACCAATCTCCTTAAGCGTCTTCTGTAAGCGTTCAATACCCGCCTCCAACTCGGCTTCATTCTCTCCCGTATATTCGACGAGTAGCACAACCTGCGGATCACCTTCGATGAAAGTCAGCAATCGACGATACTCGATCCGGTCACGCATCAAGTCGAGCATCAGCTTATCGATCACTTCAATAGCTGTGGGCTTGCTTTTCAAAATGCGCGGGACAATCTCCATGGCTCTGCGCACTTCTGCAAAGTGCACCATGGCCAGTCGTTTCATGGTGGGAAACGGCACCAGGTTGAGCTTTATCCTGGTGATGACCCCTAAAGAACCCTCCGATCCCACCATCAGCTCCGCCAGATTGGGATACTCGGCTTTCGCCAGCCGGTTGAGGTTATAACCCGCAACCGAACGGAAGGTCTTTGGATAGCGGTTGGCGATCGGTTCAGCGTATTTCTCAAGGATTTGAGGGATTTGTTGATAAACCCTCCCCTCCAGACCCGGCCGTTTCGCCCGCTGCCCCCAATCCCTTTTCGGCAAGGCTTCGAACCGGGTACGCGCGCCATCCGCTAAGACCACATCGGTAGCCACGACATGATCGACGGTCATCCCATAGACGATGGAATGCGCTCCGGTGGAGTTGTTCCCGAGAATGCCCCCCATCGTAGCCCGTTCCGCGCTGGCTGGATCCGGCCCGAACATTAATCGATATGGACTGAGACGTTTATTGAGGATCCCAAGCGTGATACCAGGCTGCACGTGTACCGTCTTTTCCTGAGGATTGATTTCAAGAATACGATCCAGATAGCGAGAGAAGTCCAAGATGAGGGCATGCCCAATCGCCTGCCCGGCCAAGCTACTCCCTCCCCCGCGGGGCAAGATAGGGACCGCATGCTTGCCTGCAATCTCAACCGCGGCGACAACTTCATCCTCACTTTTTGGTATGGCCACACCAACGGGCATCATCTGGTAACTGCTGGCGTCGGTGCTGTAAAGCAAGCGGGTTATCCGATCAAAATAAACTTCCGATAGTGCTTTCCTAAGATCTTGAACAAATTCCTGGCTGGCTTCGATGCCGTCTGCTGAGATCATGTTTTCATCCTTAGAATAAAGTCTGGCTGCCTTTTCATTAGCCGAGGGCTACTTCGAGCCTATCCCTCCCACGCTGGTTGAGCCTGTCGAAACCGCGTGGGAAGGAGCGATTCTTGAAAGATAATATCTTCGCCCGTCCTTGATTTCGACAAGCTCAATCAGCGGATGGGCTCCCGAGCCCCCTCTGAACTCCTTCAGCTATACAGCGATGAATATTACAACGCTGAAGAGATTCTCCTAGTCAAGATTCCGATTGACCGTTTCCGTCAAGTCCGCAAATTCTTTAGCAAGCGCAGGATAAAGGGCACGATAACGCGGGTAGAAATCCGAATAAATAGCGACCGTCCTGCTATCGGGTTCATTTTTGCCCGTTTCTTGAATAGTGACTTTGCAGGCAGCAGGTACATCTTCCCAGATACCAATACCAACCCCGGCCAACAAAGCCGCGCCATATGCCGCGCCTTCGGTTGTGTTGACCGTGACCAGTTCAACCCCGAGTACATCCGCCAGGATTTGCCGCCACAAGGCGCTTCTGGCGCCCCCTCCCGATATTCGCACTTGTTTGATCTCGCCCAGCCCTGCCTGTTGGATCAATGTAAAACTGTCCTTCAAGCCAAAAGCGACGCCCTCAAGGACGGCGCGGGTCATATGGCCGCGCGTATGGCGTACGGTCAGTCCGATCCAGGCTGCGCGCGCGTTGGGATCGGGATAAGGCGTCCGCTCGCCCGTCAGGTAAGGCAGGAACAGCAAACCCTCACTGCCTGGCGGGAAAGATTCGGCTTCTGAAATAAGATCATCAAAGCTCAAATCCGGCGCCAAAGCATCATGATACCACTGCAGACTTCCCGCCGCGCTGAGCATCACCCCCATGAAATGCCACATCCCTGGGACAGCGTGACAGAAAGCGTGTAACCGTCCCTCCGGTTCGATCAGGGGCGCTTCGGTTGGAGCGAAAACCACTCCGGAGGTCCCCAAGGTCAAGGCCAGGATCCCAGCCTCGACCGCGCCAACCCCCACCGCCTGCGCCGCCTGGTCGCCCCCGCCACCCACCACCGGTGTGCCCTCAGCCAAACCGGTCACGTTTGCCGTTGCCCGGCTGACCACGCCAGTGACTTGCGGACCCTCGAATGTCGATGGGAGCCAATCTCTAGGGATCTCCAGGGCTTCAAGCACCTCATCCGACCAGGTCCGTTTCTTCAAATCGAAAAGCAACGTGCCGGCGCCATCAGCGCAGTCGATGGCGAAGGTATCAGTTAATTTGAATCGGATATAATCTTTCGGCAGGAGGATGTGGCGCACCTTGGCGAATATCTGTGGCTCGTTCTGCTTCACCCACAGGATCTTAGGGGCGGTGAAGCCCGTCAAGGCATCATTCCCAGTAATCTGAATTAATCTTTCTTTCCCTAAGCGGGCACGAATTTCATCGCATTGATCCCCGGTACGTTGGTCATTCCATAAGATCGCCGGGCGGAGCACCTCTCCTTCTGCATCTAAGAGAACCAAGCCATGCATCTGACCCGTCAACCCGATCCCTGCCACTGCTGATCCTGGAATGGATGCAGCGGCTAAAACCTCTCGGATGCTCTCTTGCATCCCCGACCACCAATCCGCTGGATTTTGTTCGGACCAGAGTGGTCTTGGCGTAGAGAGGGATAAGGCCGTGGTCGCACTGCTGACCACTTGCCCCGCCTCATCAATCAACAAGGCTTTTGCACCGGTCGTGGAAACATCCATCCCCAAGAGAAGTCTCTTTGTCGTCATCGATCCCACCTCCTAGGTTGAGGGGATGAGGGATAGGCGCCGCTTAAATCCACTCGATCATGAACCTTCAACTTTGCACACCGACTTATCATCCAGCCATAAGAAAGATGGTACATCTCAATACCATCCCAGATGTTGGCCAAGCAATAATTTGCTCTACAGCAGAACCGATAGGCTCGCACTCAAGGTTCATTGTGACATTCGACAAATGGAAGAAAAACAGCTCCTGTTTCCATATCCAGATTATACTCAACTTACTTTCACAAACTCACATTACATTTTGTTTATCCCCTGCTTTCTTCTTTGAAAGATCGTTCTCATTTCTTGCTCGTAATAGAGCACGATTGCCAAATATCAGCAACTCACAAAAAAATCGCTTCGCCTACAAACTTGCCCACGACACCAAGCTCATGCCCAAAGAAAGAAACCAGCCATCCCGACAAGAAAGCCACACTTCACCCGTGCCTCAAATCATTCATGGTATGATCGATTAGACTCAGGCGTTCATCTGACACTACCGGATACGGTTGCATAGAGGCATAGATACGTGAATGCTGACCAACCATATTCAGCCTTGTGGAGCACTCGTCCTCATTGACCTGAGTTGGATCCATGATCGTCGAAAAGGTGGGGAGGAAACATGACGAAAGCAAGCGTATTTGTAACCCGCCTCATCCCTCATCAAGGTCTCGAAAAAATCTTAGAGGTGGTCCATGCTGAAGTCTGGCCAGAAGAACTTCCACCTTCCTATGAAGTTCTTAAAAATAAGGTCAAAGGGATCCATGGTCTCCTTTGCCTGCTTACCGATCGCATCGATGGTCCTCTGATGGATGCCGCCGGAGCTTCCCTGAAGGTGATCAGTCAAATGGCGGTCGGATACGACAACATCGACCTGACTGCCGCGACCTCACTTGGGATCGCTGTCGGGCATACACCTGGTGTGCTCACCGACGCCACCGCCGATTTCACCTGGGCGTTGCTGATGGCTGCCGCGCGACGGGTGGTCGAGGCGGATCAATTCACCCGTCTTGGACGCTGGAAGACATGGGGACCCACGCTGCTCCTGGGCGCCCAAGTTGCTGGTGCAACCCTGGGGATCGTTGGGATGGGGCGCATCGGCCAGGCAGTCGCCCGACGAGCCAGGGGATTCGAGATGCGCGTTATATATCATGACCCACAACGCCATGCGGATCTGGAGAAAGCACTCGCACTTCACTATGTCGAAATGGACCAATTGCTGCAAGAATCCGATTTCATTACCATCCACACTTGGCTTTCCAAGGAGACCTACCACCTCTTCAGCGAACCGCAATTCAAGCTGATGAAACCGACAGCGATCCTGATCAACACCGCTCGCGGTCCAATTGTCGACCTGCAAGCGCTCTACAAAGCCCTCAAGGAGGGTCGGATCGCCTACGCTGCATTGGATGTGACCGATCCTGAGCCCATAGAGATGGACAACCCATTGTTGGGCTTGGACAACTTGATCATCACGCCCCACATCGCCAGCGCCAGCTTGCAGGCCCGCACAAAGATGGCAACCATGGCAGCTGAGAACCTCATCGCTGGCTTGAAAGGAGAACGGTTGCCCTACTGCGCCAATCCGGAGGTCTATCAGGCATAAAATTTAATGGGGATTACCCAAGCCTTAGGTTAAACATGGCGTAAGAGTTACTTGATTCGGCACGAGACTTTCTCCCTATCGTTGATTTACACTCCCTCAAGATCGAAGGTTTATAATTGCCTAAAACCACAAAGCACACCCGGATATTACCTCCATCCAAGAAAGGAGAACTTCCACCATGCTCTTTGATTTCCCTCTTGAACAGCTTAAGACCTATTTGCCCGATCGCGAAGAACCGTTGGATTTCGATCGATTCTGGAACCAGACGCTGGAGGAAGCCAGGCAATTCCCCCTGGAAGCGGTTTTTGAGCCGGTGGATTATGGGTTAAGCACCGTTGAGACTTATGATGTGCGCTTCAATGGCTATAGCGGTCAGTCAATCAGAGGCTGGCTCCTCATCCCCAAACATCGGCATGGAAAGCTGCCTTGTGTGGTTGAGTTTATCGGCTATGGCGGGGGACGCGGTTTTCCCATGGACTGGCTGCTGTGGTCCAGTGCTGGCTATGCGCACTTGGTAATGGATACACGCGGCCAGGGCAGCGCCTGGCTGAAAGGGGATACGCCCGATCCGGAGCCGGAAGGTTCCTCCCCTCACCACCCCGGCTTTATGACCAAGGGCATCCTTTCTCCACAAACCTACTACTACCGCCGCCTGTTCACCGACGGCGTGCGCGCCATCGAAGCCGCCCGGGCTCATCCGATCGTCGATTCGGGACGCATTGCCGTAACCGGCATCAGTCAGGGTGGAGGTGTGGCCATTGCCATGGGCGGCCTTGTGGATGACCTCTCCGCCCTCATGCCGGATGTGCCTTTCCTCTGCCATTACCGTCGGGCTACCGAGATTGTTGATACCATGCCCTATCAAGAAATCGCCCATTTCTGCAAGATCCAGCGCGATAAGGTCGATACAGTCTTCAAAACCCTCTCCTACTTCGATGGGGTTAACTTCGCCCCCAGGGGCGGAGCTAAGGCACTCTTCTCGGTCGCTCTGATGGACATGACTTGTCCGCCCTCTACCGTCTTTGCAGCCTATAACCACTACGCTGGGCCGAAAGCCATTCAGATATGGCAATACAACGATCACGAAGGCGGAGGCAGTTATCAAGCGGGTGAAAAGCTCAACTTCCTAAGGGAGTTGTGGGGTTAACAGCAGTTCAGGAGTCCAACAGCACGCGGTCGGAGTCCAAC
>CAYGXU010000053.1:17352-20704 GCA_964353875.1 uncultured Anaerolineaceae bacterium
GTCGGAGTCCAACAGCTTGCTGTTGGGACTAGCATCGGCAAGCCGATGCACTCCACCCGTCGGAGTCCAACAGCTGGCTTTTGGGGGCGGGCATGGGTACAGCGCTTTGCGCCACCTCTTCGAGGACATCGCGCAACGATAATCTATCCAGGATCTCCGGATGCATTTGTCCCATCGCATCTGGCCAGCGCACCAATCGAATCTCTCCTTCAACAACCTCGATCCCTGTAATGCGCCCGTCATTGAAACAACAACATCCGCTGTTGAAATAGCATGGTTTCTGCTGAGCGCGAGCAATTTGAAGATCGACCTCGGCTTGCCTCACCTCATCCATATCAACCGAGAGCTCCTGAATCCAGGCGCATTCCTCGGCCAATTTCGCAATCTGCTCGAGGGAGGGGAAGATCGGATGATGGGTATGCCCAGCAACGAGGACAAGACGTTTTCTCTCAGCAGCCCAGTTGTACATGGCAATGTCATGCCGGTGTCGTAAGCGCAGGTCTGTGGCTGGGGTGTTTGGGCGGATTTTAAAGCAGCGTTGGATCGGCCGCCATAGGTAGCGTATGACAAGACGACTTAGGTGACGCGACAGATCCGCCACCAGTGTGCCTTGATGTCCATGGACAAGGAGGAGCTCCCCGCGCCGGATACTGCCATCCTCAATAAACAGCTTGAGACTTTCCCAAACCATCAAATCATCAAAATACTCCCCTAAGTACCTCACTACCTGCGAATGGTCACGCCACTCATCGTCATGATTTCCCCAAAACCTCCAATAACGCCCCTGCGCATGGAACTCTCTCTCAAGCTCAAGGAGCCGGGCATACTCCTTCAACACCGGCCCAGGAAAATCCTCCCAGAGCTCCTCCGCATCCCCCAGGACGACGAGCGTGTATCCAGAAGCATAGTAGTGCTCAAGTGCCCCTCGGTAAGCGGGCAGCGCTGGCTGAAAATCATCCGCTTCATCTCCAATGCCTTTATGATGATCCGAGAAAATCACCAGCTTTAGCTGCTCCAACTGCAAAGTTCGGATAGGTGCCCGACGATAAGCTCGATCCAATCCGCGGTTGATTGCTCGCTGATACCTGGATGTTTTTTGCATGCAATACTCCCTGGCCGCATGGGCGAGGAAACGCCAACACCTCATTCGACGGTAAACTTTTTCTAGAACGAATTTTATCCTAAACCCCTTCTGAATTTAACTCATGGAAGCTGATTTGGAATTTTTCTTTGCCCCCAGACGAGCGAATTTGCTTCGCATTCGCTTTCTCACCTCCCCATGCGAAATTTCCTGCATGCCAAAACAGCGCCCATCGCCACCGTGATAAAACAAGGAGGGCATTAAGAACTCACGCTCGAGGGAAAGAAAAGGATCGCACGGCTTGCATATGGGAAAATAATCGGATGGCGGAATCTCTCATTACGAACTATGGACTAGTCAGTCCCTTCGCCCTCGCCATCATATACGCTGCAGTCGCCCGATCGAGGGGATCTAACGGGCATGCCTGAAGCGATGGTTCCGTTTTACAAGGGAGCAAGATTCCCTCGCTGTACGCTTCCTCCACCCAACGTGCATACCAGGCATCAGCCGGTACGTCCGTGAAAACACCGACTGGATCCTGGGGAATGTGAGTAGGCCCCTTCTCCATCCTCAGGAAGAAAACGCATCCCTCCGCAACGCTGTTCTCCTGAAGAGGGCAATATTGCAGGGGGTCGTCCCAACAGCCGCTGGTATAGCCATCGTTATAGAGTTGTGCAGTCCAATCAAAGAACCATTCACCAGACCTGGCATCTGTGAAGACCTCAACTTCTGGATCATCTGGATCGAATTGAGCCCCATGGACACCGCGCACGACATAAACCGCCTCCTCGGCTCGATTCAGGATGCGATCCGGGCAATACTTGCGAGGGCTAAGTTCACACCCTACGATGTAGCCCCTTTGGTATAGCGCTTCGATGTCATCGTAAGCCCAATGATCGGCGGGAACATCCACGAAGGTGGGAGAATCGGACGGATCCCCAAATTCATCCGCACCGACGTCGGGCGCAGTTCCTATCGGACGTGACTCGCCATCGAAATCGTCGACAATATCGGAGAGCGGCGCAGCCACATCAATCGCAGCAGTCGCTTCTAATGTTAGATGGAGGTCATGACTGGATGGATCGGTGAACCACTCGGGCCTGGCGTCGGTGATGTTTCCCTGCAGAGATGCAGCGGCGCCATCCCGTTGCCAGATGGGCGCATCCAGCAGGTTATAGGCGATTTCCCCATTGGACACAGAGAAGCGATAATCGATCGCGCCATAGGGAAAGGTGCCATTATGAAGAATGGTGTTGTGGTAGATCTTGAAATCCTTTGCATACCAGGCGGAGATGCCAACATCGCCACTTCCAGCGCGATAGATCATGTTGTTACGCGCAATACTGCGCTGGTTGTCATAGACCTGCTCGTTATCTCGAGCCCTACTTGGCTTACTCAATCCCAGGGCGATGGCGCGGTCACATTCGATAAATAAGTTGCGCTCCACAATTGAATCAATCGTATTTCCCCACAGCAGCACGGCAGGACCTGCCAGCTGCCCTTGCGGTGCGTGAATATTTTCAATGACATTATCGCGGATGATCCAACGTGCCCCACCGATGACATCCACCGCGTTGGTGTACCAACTCTTGGCGCGGTTGGTGTACGCCAGGTAGGAGCATTCTACTATCCCATCATCAGAAAATGGGCTTGGAGGACCTGCAGCCGAGACTTTAACCAACTGCTCCCCAGCGTCGAGCAATTGCAGGTTAAAAATATGCACCGCTTGTGCGTTTTGCTCACCTTGAATCTGAATGTCATGGTAATAGAAGTCACGGATGGTCAAATCAGCAATCAGGAGGTTCCTGGAATTCCGAATGAGAAATCCGTGGGGTGTGTTCCCATAGGAGGAATTGTCCATTCCTTTCCCGCGTAGCACAACCGCTGCCCGATTGCCACTTGCCCCTCTTATGCTCACGTCGGTCAGTCCGCCATCGATCACCAGGGTTTGGCTCAGATCGTAAACCCCATCGGCGATGAGGATCGTGGTGTTGGATTGGAGCTTGGCAACAGCGTTTTGTAACTCCGTGACAGTCGAGACGTTGATAACGTTCCCCGTCGCCGGCGGCAGCGCTGGACAATTGCCGGCTGAAGCCAGGGGCGCAGCAAACGCGCGCCCTTCTTGTGTCATCTTGAGTGAGAGGATGGGAGAAATGAGCGCCGCAGCGATCGCGATACACATCAGAGCAAAAGGAAACCAGGATTTTTTCTCAAACATGATTAACCGTCCTCTAACAAATCCCAAAGTGCAAAACCAATGCCGTGGAATGG
>CAYGXU010000054.1:0-19895 GCA_964353875.1 uncultured Anaerolineaceae bacterium
CCCCAAATCTGGCCGCGGGAGTACAGGATGCAACACTCCGTGGAATGCACCCGTGGCTTACTTGCTGATTGAAAAAAAGCTTCCATTATTATGAATAGGACAGTTGCGCGAAATTGGCAGTGTGATACACTACGATCAAGTTTAAGCCCCAGAGGGGGAGGATCGTATGCCATCTGATCAAATGCGTGTGGTATGTATTGAGGACGAACCTGAGATGATCGACCTCGTGCGCTTAATCCTCGGTCGGAAAGGATTTGAGGTAATCGGCGCTGACGGAGGCATTGAAGGACTTGAAATAGTTAAAAAAGAAAAGCCCGATTTGGTCTTGCTTGATTTAATGATGCCGGATATGGATGGTTGGGAAGTATATCAACAGATCAAGGCCGATCCGGAATTGCGGGATATCCCTATCGTGGTCGTTACTGCGAAAGCGCAATCCATTGACAAAGTCCTTGGTTTACATATTGCGAAGGTTGATGACTACATCACCAAACCATTTGGTCCGCAAGAGCTACTTGAAAGTGTTGAGAAAATCTTGGGTATGGCGGAATAAGTATATTCATTTTAGAATTAATGGGGCGGCATTCGTCGCCCCATTTCTTTGCAGGGCGGAGTGGAAATGCATTGGGTTCAGGTTATTAGCCACGATCAAGGAAACCAAGTAGTACTCCGAGCGGATTGGTGCCAGTCTTTCCTCTGTCGTTTGCGCGGATTAACCTTTCGCCATTCCCTGGCTGAAGGGGAGGGTTTGCTGCTGGTTGATTCAAGAGAAACAATCAGTAACGCTGGCATTCACATGTGGATGGTTTTCATGTCCCTGGGTGTAATTTGGATCAACGACGCATACCAGGTAGTCGACACGGTTGTTGCCAAGCCCTGGCGTTTTTACTTTCCCTCAAGACCGGCCCGCTATGTTCTGGAAGGCAATCCATCGATCTTAGAGTTGTTCTCGCCAGGCGACCAATTGGAGTTCATCCATGAGGTCTAGAGGGATTCTTCTTCTCTTTATGATCAGCTGGTCATGCTTGCTGCCAATCTCAGCCTTTGCCCAAACCTCAGGTCCGATTTATATCGTTCAACCTGGGGATACCCTCTCCTTCATTGCTCAGCGTTTTGGCACAACGGTGGAAGCTCTGGTGGTACAAAATAATATTGCTGACCCCCAGTTGATTGTGCCTGGCACAGAACTCGTTATCCCAGGTTATGAGGGTATTTCCGGTGTTCTGCAATTCCGTGAAATCTCTTATGGGGAAACCCTCTCTAGCCTTAGTCTGAAGCATGGGATTTCCAAGGAAACTCTGATTCGATTAAATCGAATCGTTCATCCAAACCGTCTCTATGTCGGACAATCCATCCTTTATTTGCAGACGGAATCGGAGAAATCCTTTCGCAGAGCCAGGTTTGTGATGGCAGAAAAGGATGAAACCGAATTGTTATTTGCGGTGAGAAAGGGTATTAATCCATGGAGCCTATCCACTATCACTGGTGACCTTAACCGAAGTTGGATCCTACCGAGCGAAGCGCTGTTGCTAGCTGATGAGCAGGGTGGTTTATATAGTTTTCCAGACCCTCTTCGAGAAATCAGCTTGAAACCTGGTATAGTGGTGCAAGGTCATACTCTGACAATAAGTGCAAAGCTTGCTTCAGTCACTTCCCTTATGGGACAGCTAGGTGAATGGCCATTAAATTTTCATCCACACGGCGAGCAAACTTTGGTGGCCTTACAGGGAATTTATGCTCTAGAAATGCCTGGGATGATTGATCTTAAAATTAGCTTTACACATGGCCCCGAGGAGCAAGAGCTCTTTTCCTTCAGTCAGCCTGTGAGGATTGTGAGTGGCGATTATGGATTCGATCCGGTGCTGCAAGTGCCACCCGAAACAATCGATCCGGAAAAAATGAGCCCTGAGAATGAGCTAATCACTTCAATTGTAAGCCAGATAACAGAAGATAAATATTGGGAGGGGAAATTCCTCTTCCCATCGACCATAATTGAATCTTTCCCTTCCGTTTTTGGGTCGAGAAGAAATTATAATGGGGTAGGTTACTTTTGGTACCATACCGGGCTTGATTTCTATGGAGGTTCAGGCACCCCTATTACAGCTCCAGCAAAAGGCAGAGTCGTTTTTACTAGTCCATTAGATGTACGCGGTAATGTGACCTTTATCGATCATGGCTGGGGCGTTTTCACAGGCTATCTGCATCAATCAGAAATTTTGGTGTCTGTGGGGGATTGGGTGGAATCTGGTCAGGAAATCGGACTTGTGGGACGCACAGGGCGTGTGACGGGTCCTCACCTTCATTGGGAAGTTTGGGTGGGA
The DNA here is from genome assembly GCA_964353875.1 of uncultured Anaerolineaceae bacterium. GTDB lineage: Bacteria > Chloroflexota > Anaerolineae > Anaerolineales > E44-bin32 > MGNI01. Next base: position 2,322 of record CAYGXU010000054.1, read on the forward strand.
GGTGTGCCTGTTGATCCAATCGAGTGGGCCTCCGAATCATTTCCATGATCAGCCGTAATTAGTGAAACTGCATAATACTTATTGAGGATTAGTTTTCCTGATTTGGTATCTGATGGGTGAATTAGGATATGGACTCGAGCAATTGGTCTAACACCAAAACCAACGGCTATTCTGGCAACTTTGTGAGACAGCCAGAGATTTATTTCCCTTCTCCTTTGAGAAGGTTCTGGAGGATTTCGGTATGCATCATTTCACGGATGCTATCGACAGAAACAATTTTTTGATACATAATTTCTCCTTGGGGATGGATGTAGTATAATTCCGTAGCTATTTCCCCGGAATAAGTGTAACGCAAAATATGGAATTCCCGACAGGATATTCACCCGAAAGATATTGGACCGAATTCGAGGTTCGAGAGAGCGACCTGGATTATATATACAATGTCCTACTCGATCGTGAAGTGCCAGTGACCATTGATCAGATGGCAATAGCATTAATCAATCATCGTCTGGAGAATCTGGAGAGTGAGATCACTCAGGTTGATGACACTTCTATCGAAATCTATTTGCCGGCTGAAACCTTTCAGGTAGGTCAAAAAATCCTCTTCCCTGCTATTGGAAATAGAATTGGCAATGTAGTGGGAGTCCGTGGTGGGGAGAACCCTAATTTGGGGGAGTTTGATGTGATCCAAGTTGAATTCCAAGATGAAGGTCGAACCAGGGAATTCGCTGCTCGATTGGAGAATCATAAGCTCAACCATCCACTGGAAAGACTGGGTATTTCGGAGGAAGCGAACACACCCGAGGAAATTATCGCTCAGTACGGTGTGAATATCATATCCCGATTACAGAACCGGCTTGAAGTTGGAGAGGATATCGTGCAAATCGCCGGGAAGTGGTTCCCCCAGGCGTTATTGGTTGAGTTCCATGAGGGCCATCTCAATCTGGCGGAAGCAATTTTGGATGTGGCTGGAGGGGGGCCGACCCCAACAAATGAGCTATTAAAACACATTGAGATTCCAGCAGGTTTGGATCCGCTTCTGGCTGAATTCTCATTGGATTACGCCCTACAAGAGGATCAACGCTTTGATGAAGTTGGACCCGCGGGCCAAATCATTTGGCATTTAAAGCGTCTGGAGCCACCCGAAGTGCTTTATACGCCAACGCGTCTGGTATATGAGCCGCAACCGCATGATCGTTCAGTTCTTCCCCCATCTTTGCTGGCGCTCGAAGAAGCTTTGGATGATGAATTTAGCCCTCTTGATCCGCTTGAGGAGACTCTTGATGAGGTCGTCCTATCGCTTCTTTTCCCTCATTGGCGAGTGGGCACACTCCCTTTGTCCAGGAGATTAAGACCGCTCTTTCCGACAGCCTATGAAGCCCCCAGGATTCGTTTCATGCTGATTGATGGTCATAGCGGTGACAAGTTCCCGGGATGGGTTGTACGTGAGCAAAGGTATGTTTTTGGATTGGATAATTGGTATCGACGCCATGAGGTCCCAGCTGGTGGACTTGTGCGTATCCGTAAAAGTAATGAGCCAGGTGAGGTAGTGGTTGAAACTGTTGATCGTCGTAGGCGAAATGATTGGATTCGTACCGTTTCGATTGGAGAGAATGGTCGGATTGGTTTTACTATGTTGAAACAGCCCGTTGGTACCGGCTATGATGACCTTATGGTCGTAGGGTTGATCGATCCTATTGCACTAGATGAAGCTTGGTTTCGAGGCGGGCAGAAAGATGTCCCAGTTGATCGTTTAGTAGCTCATGTTTTCCGTGAACTGGCGAAACTCAATCCTCAGAGCGCGGTTCATGCGCAGTCCTTGTACTCCGGAGTGAACGTTATTCGACGACTGCCTCCCGGACCGATCTTTACCGAGTTACTCATCCGGCCATATTATCTACATGTGGGCGATCTTTACTGGCGTTTCGATGAGAGTGTTTGGAGTCAATTGTGAGTACTACGAAAACTGAGAAGGCGAAATTCCTGGTTCGCCCAACATTGGATACTAAATTCCATATTGATCACAAATGGTGGGAGAGAAGTGATCATGATATTCAGGTGCTTCTTCGAAGCCTTCTCTGTGAAGAGCATCAGAAGGCCTTTGAAAATGTAGAGGCAGGTGCTCTGGTGGATAATGTTGATTCTGAAACAGGCGAAGTCATGCGTGTGCCTGCCATCCAAAATGTCTTGATCACTCACTGTGCCCAACAGCCGGATTACATCACGCGCCAGACACCCTTGGTTAACGCGGTATTCCGTATCTTCTTGGCAAGTGGAAATATCCCTCTTTCAACGAGAGAATTGGGCGAAAGACTCGGCAGACCGCCGATGATGGTATTACGGACATTGTCAAGTCCGATGGTTTATAAAGGAATCCGTCCCTATTTAGAAGATTGACCTGCCCTCTCTTCCCCTTTAGAATCATCGCATGCCCCTGTAGCTCAATGGATAGAGCACCGGACTTCTAATCCGATGGTTGTGCGTTCGAGTCGCGCCAGGGGCGCCTTTTTTTCCCCTTTTGGCTTCTCCTAAACTTTCCTTTTTTTTGAGAGGGGCACTCATACTGGAGTGGAATGATTAATAGAATTGTGGGCGACGAATTCCCTCAGAGCAATAACCGACAGTAATTCCCCCAAGGAAATCTCAAACTGAGTTAAGCCGCCGAGCGTTCTGTCCAGGATAAAACCGCTTAGATTGAGAACTATGTTTTGATGAATGCCGAAGAGATATCCCCCAATGGCACGCCTCTTGCAATCATTCTATGGTAAATCTGGGGATTTCATCTTGCTGGTGGCAGCATGAAATCCGCATAAACCAACTCTGATTTTTCATCATGAGGAGTCCATCTCTCGCAGGACCTAATTTGAATGCAATTTCTCCAATGGATGCCTGTGAGTCTGGGAATATCTTATTTCGGAGAATAGATCATGAACCAAAGAAAAAATTGGATACTTCTTGTGGGAATCGTTTCGATCGTTGTCGTTTTAGGTTTTATTTTGCTAACCGGAACGATCGCGGCCGCCAGCGACATTCTCGATTTGAACTATATGGCATTTCTGCCTCTTGTCTTAAATCAATCGAGTCTACAAACTGAGCCAACTGGAGAAATCATCAATTTCACTCCCAAATGGGAGTTGGGTGCATCAACTATAGACCCAAGTGTTGGAGCTCAGGGGACAATTAAGGGGTGGTATACAAGAGAGGTTTATAGTAATGGAACAAGGGTAAATCTTGAGTTATATATTTATGTCAAAGGAGGAGATCCTGGCAAAGGTACAGGAAGTTATGAGATCTACTTGCCGGATGGGATTGAGCCATCGTCAGATTGGTATGTCGGTCACGCCAACATCTGGATTGCAGGTGGAGGGATCAGCGAATTTGATGGTTCCGTGAAATGGACAATTCGCAATACGATAAAAGGACCAAAATTAATCTTTACCTTCGATGGGAACGAGTGGTCGCCAACTCACCCCAAGGTATTCGCTGATCTGAAGCTACGTGCCAATATAGGATATTGGCAGTAATTGGCTAATGAACGAAATGAAATCAGTGAGGCGAGAGACGACAATCTAGCTGCAATCTAAATCTAATTAATAAGCAGGAAGATATCCGTCCTTTTCTATGGATAAAGGGGTATAAGAAATTCCATATGCTGTCTCAATTCTGTCGTATATATTTATAAGAAGATTTGTTTCCCCTGATTTCATGCGATTTACAAATTCCCACCTTTTTCTAAAAGTCTCCAATTAATCTTGGGAAAAGGGGGTACTTTAAAGACAGGCCTTGGCCTGCATATATGCTGCTCTAAGCATAAAAACTCATCATCTCAGGGGCACTTGCGTAGGTTTGCCAAATGCCGATAATCATCCGCAACGAGAAGCTCGTCACGATATCAATATGGAAAAATTCTGTAGGAGGTCGCATGTATAAGCGTTATGTTCCCATCGTATGTCTGATAGCCATTCTGCTTTCGGCCTTGGCCTGCGAAGGCGGGACTTCAGGAAGCGTAGTTGGTTCAGGGGAAACCTGTCGGGCGGGGAGCGGAAGCGGTGTCTGCGAAGGTACTTTTAGCAAACTTTCCGGGACCTATGGCAAAGATATCGAGGATGATGACATCATGTCAGGGGATCTGATTGATGTAGAGGTGAAAGTCTCGGTTGAAAGCGGATCCGTTCGGATTTCGGTCGAATCATCCGAGGGGGGAAAGGTCAGCACGGATGCAGAACCTGGACAGCCGGGAACACTTATCGGTGTCGCCGATGGCGAGTTCGAGAAATTTACGGTGACTTTTGAGGCAACTGAAGGGGAAGCCAGGAATGTGACCTACACAATTAATTACCGAATTCGATAAGATTATTGGTAGGGGGGGTATCAAAATACCAAATCAAGGTTTGGATCAAGAAGAAACAGATTTTCATTGAGAAAAAACCGGTGGTAAGAAATTACCTCCGGTCTTTTTTCTTTCAGGCGATATTTGCTTATATGAGGTATTGATAAAGAAGTAGGCAAATAGGAAAGGTTGTGAATTTATATTATTTATTTTGTGACGCAAATCATATGTGTTATGCTAGATTATCAGCACGACAAGAGGCATTGAAGAGAAGTAGAATCCGAATCAGGCGCCCTGGTCGTGACATTAGAAACCTTATGTGCAGCCCCAGTCTCCGCGATAGCTACATTGCTCATGACCCTCTAAAAAGGCTAAATCTTATTTACCGAATACAAAGAGAAGAACAACGAATATCATAAGGAGGGAGACATATGCAACGAGAAAGAATGCATCCAAGAAATCACAATCGGATGATTGCCATTCTTGCTTTGGGACTATTCTTACTTTGTGTATTTTTATTGCTTCTTGTTTATATCTACCCTCAAAAGTGGACTGGTTTTTCTGGTAAGACACTATGGGAATGGTTGGATCTGCTGTTATTGCCATTGGTGATCGCCACGATCGTGCCTTTGATTAATGTGGCGTTGGTAAAGTCCGATGAGAGGCGCAGAAAGAATGAGGAAGAGGTCGCACTTGATCGACATCGAGAGGAGATCTTACAGTCATATTTCGATCGGATGACCGGGCTTCTTCTTGAAAAACGGCTATGTGATGAGGAGACAGAAGATGAGTAGGGTGAGCGAGGTCGCCAGGGCTTATACCTTATCTGTACTACGGAGCCTGGATGGTATGCGTAGGGGCAGAGTTCTCCAATTCCTTTATGATTCCGATCTTATCCATCGAGAGAATGTGATCATTGAATTAAAGGGGGCTGATTTACGTGAGGCAGCATTGCAAGAAGCTGATTTACGCATGGCTGCATTGCATGATTTGGATCTGAGAAACGCCGATTTATTTCGAGCCAAGCTATCGGGTGCTCGATTAGATAACACCGATTTAAGGGGATCGAAGTTTTTCCAGGCAGAATTGATTGAGACAAATTTAAAGGGCGCAAATTTATCAGGGGCGGATTTATCCGAAGCCATTCTCACTCGAGCGAACTTACATCTAGCCGATTTGGAAGGAGCAAGATTGTCTGAGGCATATCTTGAAGAAGCGGATTTGCGCGGCGCGAAGTTGATGAAAGCCAATTTTGAGGGAGCGTTTCTTATGGACGCCAGGCTTAACAAAGCCAATTTAGAGGGCGCAAAACTCAAAAATGCCTTTCTTGATGGGGCTCAACTAAAAGAGTGTAATCTAAACCAAGTTGACTTTACAGGAGCGTCACTGTCCAATGTAGATTTAAAAGGAGCAAGCATTAGCCCAGAACAATTATTAGCGGCGCAATCCCTTGAAGGAGCCATCCTTCCTGATGGCAGTCGTTATAATTCAGAATCACTCATTGGAGCTTCACGAAAAAAGCTACCTGGAGCATAATCAACTGGAGAGATATGACGGGTAAACTTCTCAGCCTAGGAGAAGGTGGATATTTTCAAGACTTTTGTTCATGACATTGCCGCCAGGTTGGCTAAAAATCGACTGTTTTTCAGACTGTCATGGGGGTGAGGATAAGATCTCACTCATCCTACCTATCCTCTCCTTGGTGGGGAGTAAGCCTTTTCCAACCGAATAACTGGAAGACTTCTTCGTGAAAAGCATTGCTGGTCTTGCCCTTCACTTCTCAGGTAAGCCATAGATCCCTTCCCCCTCGAAGGCTAGGGGGTTGGTGGATAGGTTGTTATGCTCCCACAACCCAACCTCCTCCGCCTTGGACAGGGTACCAGATTCAACTCTATTTTCTAAAAAGGACCATTGATGGTCCTTTTATGGATAATGATTTTGCTCGAAAACAATAGCTTTTGTGTTTATTCTATTACCCAGAAAAGCCTTAAAAAGAATGCCTTTCATTCTCTTTGCATTCTTCCCCATAGAGTGCAAAATAATGGCATAATGCCGTTACAAATGAAGGCAGCTTCCTGCTTTTCCACTCAAGCCCCGGTCGCCGAAAGGCGACCGAGCGCTTTAAACAGACTTTTTTCATGCACTCCACCTTGGCCTTGGCTTTCATGCTGAAAAAGGTGAGCAGGGCTCACTCAGAGAAATGTCACAGATGGTTGGTTGCCCAGAAATGGGGGAGCATCGATAAGAAGAGAGGGTAGATGGAAAATCGCCTAATAAAGATCCCTATCCTCCCCAGCGAGCGCCCTAGCGCGTTTCCAAGGCGGAAGGTCTTCTTTATCAGCCAACGTCTGACGTAATTCGTAGATTTGATCTCTCAACGCTGCTGCACGCTCGAACTCAAGCATATCAGCAGCTACACGCATCTGTTTTTCAAGTTCTTTGATCAATCTAGAGAGTTCATCCTTAGGCATGTGTGCAGGTGTGAAGGTGGAATATTCCGCTCTTGCCTCAGCAACAGCATAGGAGGCTGCTAGCTGATCCGTAAGGTCACGGATTGCTTTGACAATGCTCACAGGTTCAATCCCATGCGCCTGGTTGTAATCAAGCTGTTTCCTCCTCCGTCTCTCGGTCTCATCGATTGCTCGTTTCATGGAATCGGTCATCGTATCAGCATACATAAGAACCTTGCCATTTACATGACGAGCTGCTCGCCCGATTGTTTGGATCAGGGCTGTGCCTGAACGCAAAAAACCCTCCTTATCGGCATCGAGGATGGCTACAAGAGATACTTCGGGGAGATCGAGACCCTCCCTTAAGAGATTAATCCCAACGACGACATCGTAAACCCCCAAGCGCAGATCGCGCAAGATTTCTACCCGTTCAATGGTAGCAATCTCTGAATGGAGGTAATGAACTTTCATGTCCAATTCAAGCAAATAATCGGCGAGATCTTCCGCCATCCGTTTGGTAAGCGTAGTGACCAGAGCGCGCTCGCCTCTTTCTATTCGTTTTCGTATTTCGGTTACGAGATCATCAATCTGACCACTGATCGGACGCACTTCCACCTCAGGGTCTACCAACCCGGTGGGGCGGATAATCTGATCGACGACCTGGGAGGCCAGTTCAAGTTCGTAAGGCCCTGGAGTTGCGGAGGTGTAGATGGTCTGGCCAATCCTGACCTTGAACTCATTAAATGAAAGAGGCCGATTATCAAGGGCAGAGGGCAGGCGGAAACCATAATCCACAAGCGTTTGCTTGCGAGACATATCGCCAGCGTACATGCCGCGAATCTGGGGCAAAGTCATATGGCTTTCATCGATCACCAGCAGAAAATCTGGCGGGAAGTAATCAATCAATGTCCAAGGAGGTGAACCCGAAGGTCGTTGATCCAGGTGACGCGAGTAATTCTCAATTCCCGAGCAATAGCCGACTTCTCGCATCATCTCAAGATCATAATACGTACGTTGTTCCAGGCGTTGAGCTTCGAGCAGCTTGTTTTGTGCTTTTAAATATGTCAGACGTTCTTCGAGTTCCAATTGAATGTCGATGAGAGCTGCCTGGAGTTTCTCCTCTTCAGTGATGAAGTGTTTCGCAGGGTAAATATGAACTTCGTTTCGCTCAGCAAGCAGCTCTCCTGTTAATGGATCAAATTCGACGATTCGTTCCACTTCATCACCGAAGAAACCAATTCGAAGTCCATGTTTTTCGTAAGCGGGGATGATTTCGAGGGTATCCCCTCGAACACGGAAAGTCCCAGCCCTAAGCTCGAGATCGTTTCGCTCATATTGAGTTTCCACCAATTGGCGAAGGACCGCATCACGGCGATAATAGCCACCCACATCCAGGTTGATGACTACTTTTCCGTATGCTTCAGGATTGCCAATGCCATAGATGCACGAGACTGAGGCAACCACGATGACATCTCTTCTTGAGAGCACAGAAGTCGTTGTGGAGAGCCGCAGCCGTTCAATCTCCTCATTAATGTCAGTCTCTTTCTCGATATAAAGATCATGTTGTGGAACATAGGCCTCGGGTTGGTAATAATCATAGTAAGAAACGAAGTACTCCACCCCATTCTCGGGGAAGAATTCCTTAAATTCGGCAAAGAGTTGAGCTGCCAGGGTTTTATTGTGTGCCAATACGAGTGTTGGTCGCTGGACACGCTCAATGGCATTGGCGATGGTGAAGGTTTTTCCAGTGCCAGTTGCACCGAGCAAAACCTGATGTTCCTCGCCTCTTTCCAATCCAGCAACGAGTTGTTCAATTGCTTCTGGTTGATCTCCCATCGGTTCGAAAGGAGCGTGTAAACGGAATTCGGGCATGGACAGACTCATTCTATATCGAACGTATGTGCTGAAATTGTATCATGATTTGGATTGGGTTCTTAATATTTTTCGTATTTTCTATGTAAATTGGATTTCTTCATTTGCTGGTTTTGCTAAGAGAGCAAGTATTTACCCATGCTCATCCTGATAAATGTGTAAATTCAAGCACAAATTGCCTGGATCAAGTGAGTTCCTCAGTATGCGGATCGAAAGCGCGAGAGGGAATCTATTCATGATCCGCTGTCCTCAGCCGGATTGCAGGGAAAAGTCGGAAACCGAATTCAGCGATCATTATGAAGATGATCGATCGCGATGGATCGTTGGGACTTAAGGGTCTTGCTTTTTCTCAATAATCCAATGAGATTATTAATAATGGAGGGTTTTCCAGGCCGTTGATAGTTGCCTCTCATCGAAAAAAGAGCGGCTCGATAAGCTGAAGCCAGTTCCTAGAGGCAAACCGGCAATAAATTATGTTGGTTGGAGGTGTGGCAGCTAATTCTGATAATCCAATATTTTGTTTCTTGATGGACACAATAAGTGATCGGCTGTGATCCGCCACAGCCCCATTGACTAAAGACGAAGTGTTATGAAGGGTTTACATAAATAGGGTTGCTATAAATCCATCCCCGCATTTTGCCCTTGTAAGGGATGGAAGCTTCAACTCGGTACGCTCCAGGTTGTGAAGCGCTATATACTGCAGCCTCACAATCTTCCCAGCGCGCCACTTCAGTTCCATTATGAATGAGCCTCATGTCTGCACGTTGTGGTAGCTTGATTTGGAGTGTGACGCCAAAAGCTGATCGGACGATATCACCCATAAGAGCTTGTCCATTGTCGCCGACGCCGAGAAAACGAAAACCTTTTGTAGGCGCGGCGAGATCATAACCTATAAAACAATGTCCCTTACGCAAAGCATGGTAGATTCTTTGGCGATCTATTTCCAGGTCGCCTGAGAGAGGTTCCTCGGCGAGGATATGGGTATTGACCGTTTTGAAATGAAATTCAAATGGAAATAGAATCCTTTTTAATGGTCCCACCCGAACGGGAAAGGCATGAGCATCCGCGCCTCCAATTGCAACGACACGTTTGCCTTTTATCAGTAGCGAATCCCATATCCTAAGGGCTTCGGGGAATGGGCTTTTGGCGATTAAAGCAGGTTTGAAGGAATAATAGAGCGCTCTTAAGAAGGAAGTTAGATGAATTTTAAACTCCGACATGTAATTCCAAAGCTCGATTCCAACATACCCTTCAACATCCCAGTCTACCCAGGATAGATCGGTTTGTCTAAAAACAGGCGCTTCCGGATCAACAGGGTGGGCAATGAAGGCCAAACCGCCTTCTCTATTTACTGCATCTATTAGGGCTTGAGGATCAAATGAATATAGTGAGAGCTCCTTTTGAGCTTCGTAAACAAGCAGATGGTTTTTCTGTGGATCTCTCGTTTGGTGATGGATCTCTTCCCCCACAAGAAGAAGCACCCGGCGCTCTCCCAATGTACGGTAGCCATCCAGACCGCCGACCCAGACATTATGATCGGTCGTAATGACGAAATCGATCTCAGATCGTATCGCCGCCAACGCGATTTCATCGTGGTTTGGATAACCATCCGAGTAGGGAGTATGCAAGTGCATATTCCCGACATACTCGTGAATCATAGCAGCCTCCAGCGTGTCCGTCGAAAAGAGGTTTATTACATTTTAGCAAGCATCAAATATGAGTTACGGCCACCATCGCCAGGAGTGACTAGCCGGGCTCCAGTGAAGGCACAAACACCAATCAGCTGTTGGCGTTGACCAGAGGTCAAAGGAGCAAGGTGAGTCACAACCATCCTTATTTTACCTGCAACTAAGGCATTAATCAGTTGCTTCCAGGCTGGCCCTGCAGGTGCATCATCAACAAGCAGGCTGAGTTCTTCCGTCTGGAATGGACCCACAATTCCCTTTAATTCATGGACAAAACCATTCTCAGGATGAAGCCATCGGAAGGGATCCGGTTCACTCACTTGTTCAAGAGGATGTCGATCAATCATATAGACAACTATCGGTTCAATACCATTGTCATTTACAGAAAAGTGTTCCACCGTCAGCTCCTTGAGAGGAAGAATAGCATATCCTCAAAAATGGGACAATCGGGGGGAGCGTAAATCATGAGATTGATCAACATGGTTCTCGTTTTGGTGCTCATTCCTATCGTCTTCTCGAGTGTATAATCGAGACAAACCTATAACAATCACTGGGAGAGGAACGAGGGTGGAAAATTCCGAAGTTGCTGAAGTCTTTGAGCGCATCGCTCAATTACTTGAAATAAAGGGAGAGCAAACCCATCGTATTCTTGCTTATCAACGTGCGGCGGAATCGATCCGTTCCCTCGGTCAGAACCTTGAGTTGATTTGGAGAGATGAGAAGTTGGAGGAGATCGTGGGGATTGGAAAAGCCATTGCTGAGAAGATTGGCGAAATTCTGACGACAGGGAAAATATCATATTATGAAAGATTGGTTAACGAGATCCCTGTATCTTTACTCGAATTATTAAAAGTCCCCACTGTTGGTCCTAAGAAGGCAGCTCGTTTTTGGAAAGAACTTGAGATTACGACATTGGAGGAGTTGGAGACAGCTGCACGACAAGGGAAGTTACAGCAGCTATCAGGAATGGGAGCAAAATCGGAAGGACGAATTATCGATGGGATTGAGGCGTTAAGGCGTCGCCAGAGTGATCGCATCTTGCTCGGCGATGCCTGGTCAATGGCAAGGGTTCTTCTTCAGCGGTTGGGTCAAATCCCTGGTGTGATCGATGCTCAGGCAGCAGGAAGCCTTCGCCGTTGGCGGGAGACGGTGGGGGATTTGGACTTGGTTATCGCTTGTGAGAATACACAGAAAGTAATGTGCGAATTTTTATCTTTTCCAGAGGTGAAACATATCCAGGGTCAGGGAATGACAAAAGCAAGTGTGGAGTTGCGAGATGGTCTACGGGCACAGTTATGGGTACTTCCAGCAGAGCACTTTGGATCTGCTCTTCAATATGCCACAGGTTCGCAAGCGCATAATGTGCGCCTTCGGGAGCTTGCTCAGAAGAAAGGCCTTTCCCTCTCAGAGCATGGTTTTATCCGTGAAGATGGTTCGGAAATCCTCTGCCCGGAGGAATGCCTTGTATATCAAACGCTTGGCCTCCCTTGGATCCCACCTGAGTTACGTGAGGATCGTGGCGAAATCGAGGCAGCGATCGATGGCAGGCTTCCTAACCTGATTACAGAAATTAACTTACAGGGCGACCTTCATGTGCATACGGAATGGAGTGATGGACAGGCTTCAATTGAGGAGATCGCATATGCAGCGATCGAAGTGGGTTTATCCTACCTTGTCATCAGCGATCACTCCAGGAGCTTGGGTGTTGCGAATGGCCTCTCCATTGAACGACTTCGGGAGCAAAGGCATGCAATAGAGCAAATCCAAGGCCAAATAGGTGAACGTATCCATTTATTACAGGGTGCAGAGGTAGAAATTCTCGCAGATGGACGCTTGGACTACCCCGATGAGGTACTTGAAGGACTCGATGTGGTGATTGCCTCAGTTCATTCATCACTCCGTCAGCCAAAGGAGAAAATCACTGAACGTTATTTGTCTGCCATAATGAACCCGCACGTTGATATGATCGGACATCTCTCTGGTCGATTGATCGGACGGAGAGACGCTGCCGAGATGGAGACAGAGGAAATCTATCAGGCAGCGGCAGCACATGGAGTGATTTTGGAAATTAATTCCCATCCTGATCGCCTTGACTTGAATGACGTCCATGCTCGCAGAGCCCTGGATTTAGGATGTATGTTGGCAATCAATTCTGATGCCCACCGACCGGAACAGTTGGATCTGAGAGTTTATGGGGTTGGCGTCGCGAGGAGAGCTTGGGCCGAAGCGAAGTCTATTATAAATACCTGGACGTTTGATCGCTTTCTCTCTTGGATCAAAGGACGGGCATAAGGTCGCCTTCGCAACCACGCTTTCGTTAAGGGGTTGATTTGTAAGGAAACGTCTGATTCGACTCTAATACACGGAAGGAGGACATATGTCCAGAATTGCCATCATTACCGACAGCACCTCAAATTTGCCGAGTGACCTTGCAGAGCGCTACAAAATTGAAATTGCGCCGCAAATTTTAATCTGGGGCGAAGATAACCTTTACGACGGTGTGGATATTTCCGCTGATGAATTCTATGCTCGTCTCCAAACCTCAAATATCCTTCCAAAAAGCTCCCAACCCACGGTCGGTCACTTTATGCGACTATTCGAACCCCATGTTAAACAAGGGAATTCCATCATCGCAGTGGTAATTTCAAATGAACTTTCCGGCACCGTGCAATCAGCTTTACAGGCAAAGGAGGAATTCCCTAACGCAAAAATCGAGGTGATCGATTCCCGCTCTGTTGGAATGTCGCTTGGTTTTCAGGCTCTTGCGGCCGCGCGTGCAGTGGAGGAAGGAAAAAGCTTTGAGGAAGTAGTCGATATTGTCTATCGCGCCGGCCAGAATAGCGGAGTAATCTTTGTTGTCGATACCCTTGAGTTCCTTCATCGTGGAGGTCGGATTGGAGGTGCTGCTAGATTACTAGGGACTGCTTTAAGTCTTAAACCCTTACTTCATATTGAGAAAGGGCGAATTGAGCCACTTGAACGAGTGCGTACGAAGATGAAAGCCTGTCAGCGTATGTTGGATCTGATTGAGGAGCGCGTCAAGGGCAAAAGCAACATTCGTATTGCGGCGATGCATGCCTCCTCTCCGAAGGAGGCTGAGGTTTTGCTTGAGGAAGCAAAGGATCGATGCCATCCAATAGAAACTAGTATTACAGTCTTAGGACCTGTTCTCGGAACTCATGCTGGCCCGGGGACTGTTGGGATCGCTTACTGCACAGAGATTTAGTAGGGCTTCTGTTCAGCTGGGTAAATGGATCCTTATTAAATCATTTGTGAATCATTGGGACAGAATTAATTATCATCCTGGATAGAGGTTGGGGCGTAAAAAACGCGCCAATCGATTTTTTCCCATGCTCACCTTTATTTTTCCTTAAAGGGCGCGACAATTGGATATCTTGGGGACATTGGTAGTGGGGCACAATTCCCAACGTTGATGTATTTTTGAATCAACTCTCTTCATCACATCTTTTTATCTTTAACCTTGACAATCATGGGTAGAAATAAATGATCCGAAACGAGATATTCTTCTAATGGAGGCAGAAGCATGCTAAGAATCCCGGGGATGATTTTGTGGCCATTGTAATCTATCGCTAATCCTTCCTTGCTAAGTCTATCCAGAACAAAAGCGCAGGACGATAGATTGGGCAGTTATTTTCAGTCGTCGTGGTGGCAACAGGTTGCCATGGGTATCTATTTAGAATAGATCTCTATTCTCCAGGAATTATTTCTTCCGTCCTCCATAGGCTATTGCCCTCAATATTCCTTTGAGAAACTCCGAAAAGGACACAAATTACAATGCCATCTCATTACTTTGGCTCTTTCACGCTGTACAGAAGAGATGTCACAAGGAAATTCACCCTGATTGAAAAGCCTGATGAACCATTGGAATGAGAATGAAAGACGAATCAATTATGGAAAGTAAAAGCTCGAATGGTATAATAACGCCACGTTTCATTGGAGTTGGATCGTGGAGAAGGCTATTCATTGGTTCTTAGATTATTTACGAAACGATCAGGGGCGTACTGAAAACACCCTCTTGGCGTACAAAACAGACTTATTCCAGTTCCAACGATATTTGTTTGAGAAATTTCCTCAGATAACTGAGGCGAACAACCTGACCAGTGAAATATTAGACGGGTTTCTGGATTGGCTGGAAGCTCAAACATATCGGAAAGCGACGGTTGCCAGGAAATGGGCTGTAATGCGTTCCTTCCTAGGGTTTCTAAAAAAGCAAGCGATCATATTGGATCATGAATTAGGACGGAATCTCCAGACTGAACCCATAATAAGGCAACCGCCGCGCATATTAACCCGTACAGAAATTCAGCAATTATTAACAGCCCCTGCAAAGCTCACTTCACCTATCGGATTACGTGATACTGCCTTGCTTGCGGTGATGTATGAAACGGGATTGCGCGTAGCGGATGTAATCCAAATTAGGGTTGAAGATATCGATCTTGAAAATCGAAGCATGAAATCTCCCTGGAAGAAGACCCATTCCCTAGGAAAGGCCACGGAAAAGATAGACTATTATCTCAAGGAGGGTCGACCTCATCTTGCCCGCGTTCCAGATGAACATGCTCTTTTCCTCAATCAGAGAGGGCATGGTCTTACACGTCAGGGGTTATGGCTGATTGTTAAACGTTGGTCAATGGAAGTTGGCATCAATCATCGCATTTCTCCTCACACGCTAAGGTACAGTCTGGCCCAGCATCTATTGGATGAGGGAAAGAAGTACAGAGACGTTCAAACACGATTGGGCTTGAAAAGCCCTAATTCCGTCCGCATCTTCCAATCCTCCTTGAGAAAGGCGGGTGAAAAGTGATCGAATTCCTCAATATAGAAATGATCGATGAGATAGTTCATGCGCTTCGAGAAGGAATCTCAATTGTGCCGAGAGTGGGGATGATTTTAGGTTCTGGGCTTGGATCTCTCGCAGAGGAAATTAGAGATGGGGAACAGATCTACGCGCGCCAAATTCCCCATTGGCCAATCTCAACAGTAGAAGGGCATGCGGGTCGACTTGTCTTTGGGACTTTAGATGGGCAAGCAGTCATGATCATGCAAGGCCGGTCCCACTACTATGAAGGTTATTCCATGGCTCAGATCGGGCTTCCTGTTCGAGTGATGAATCGCCTTGGGATTGAGATTCTCTTTGTGACCAATGCGGCCGGGGCAGTAAACCCGGATTTCAATCCGGGTGACCTTATGTGTATCTTGGACCATATCAATTTAATTGGCATGGCGGGATTATCCCCTCTGCGAGGACCAAACCTGGATGAATTTGGCCCGCGTTTTCCGGACATGAGCCGAGCTTATGACCCGGAATTAATCGATTTTGCCAGGCAAGTTGCAAAGAAGGAGGGATTTGAATTACGTGAGGGAGTCTATGTTTGTTTGGCCGGTCCCTCCTTTGAGACTCCCGCGGATCTTCGTTTCTTACGAGCGTGTGGTGTGGACGCTGTGGGGATGTCGACTGTACCGGAAGTTACGGTGGCAAGGCATGGCGGGATGCGTGTACTTGGAATATCTGGGATCAGCAATAAAGCGAATCTTGATGGTCATACAATCACAACGCATGAAGAAGTTTTGGCAGCAGGAAAAGTCATCGTCCCGAAATTATTGAAGTTGGTCAAGGGGGTGCTGCGACGGCTTTAGGCTGGTGGTAAATGGGAGAAATCCTTGTTCTCATTGAGCAGCATCAATCCTGGATCTATGTTCTCTTGAGTCTATCAGGATTGATCTATCTTCGATTGGTTATTAAACGCTATCGTGAATTGCAATGCACATTTTTTGGCTTGGAGAGAGAACGAGCGCGCTCAAGGTTATTTCAATCGTTGGTGATGTTAGGAATGATCCTTGGTGGTCTGATCCTCGTCTTTATATTAACAACCTTCATCAGCCCAGTTATTCCTTTGGCTGCAAGACCTACTGTGCTGCCGACCGTATCACTTCTGGGCACCCCGATTGAGACTTCTGTTGAGGAAATCGTTGGACCAACAACCACAACCATTTCGGGAAGCGAAATACCATCCGGTTGTGCCAATCCAAATGCAACCATTACCTCCCCGGAAGAGGGCGAGTCCATTAGTGGATTGGTAGAAGTCAGTGGCGCCGCAAATATCCCGGGTTTTGCATTTTATAAGATTGAGGTGAGAAGCCTGTCGCCTGATGCCGTATGGCGTGCCATTGGCGCAGGCACAGAATCCGTCTGCGATCAAGGATGTAATATTAGCGAGATACTCGCTCGGTGGGATGCAAGTTTGGTTACTCCGGGTGAATATATCTTTCGTTTGATGGTATTGGATGCTGCCGGGAATGCCCCTCTTCCATGTGAGGTTTCAGTAAGGGTGCTTCCAACGGAGTAAATAGATCAGGCTCTGTGAGGTAGTAACAATGGCGCAATTTGTGATCCGAAATGCAATATCAAGTGACATCCCTTTATTAACTCAACTGGATCATGGTTACAGTACCGATCACGTATGGCAGATGGCTGTTCGACGAGAACGAGAAGAGATCGCGGTCTCCTTTCGAGAAGTGCGATTGCCTCGTACGATGCGTGTTACTTATCCAAGGGATCCGCAACGGCTAATAGATGAGTGGACACTGCGTTCCGCAATATTCATTGCTGAGCACGATAGCCAGCAAATTGGTTACATTGCTTTTATCGAAGGGCCTGCTCCAAAATCTGCATGGGTAACGGATCTGATTGTTGGGCTTCCCGATCGACGTCAGGGTGTAGCCAGTCAGTTATTATCTGCTGGAATTGAATGGTGCAAAACAAGGAAACTCGATTTACTCTTTATGGAGATGCAAAGTAAGAATTATCCAGCCGTTAGTTTGGCGAAGAAGATGGGGTTGCGCTTCACAGGATATAGTGATATTTATTTTCCAGATCAAGATATTGCCCTATTCTTCACTCTGGTACTTGGTTAGGGTTTATTAGTAGATGTCTCAAGTCTTGCTTGATACGCTCCTCATTATTAATCAGATTGTCACCGCTGGAAATGCCATTACGGCGTTTTCCCTTTTATTATATTCACTCACATTTAACTTACGTGAGAAGGTTGCAAGGATTTTTGCCCAGTTAATGGCTTGTGTAGCATTTATCTATTTCATGGACATTTTATCCAGCACAGCCCAATATGATGGTGAATTGGCCTTATGGTTACGCTTACAGTGGTTGGGAATTGCCTTTGTACCCGCTTCATATTTACACCTATCTGATGCGCTTTTT
>CAYGXU010000055.1:0-19766 GCA_964353875.1 uncultured Anaerolineaceae bacterium
CCAATCCAGGGGAGAAGTGTGGAGTGCATCAGCTTTCTGATGCCATGCCCAACGGCAAGCCGTAGGACTCCAATCCAGAGGAGAAGTGTGGAGCGCATCAGCTTTCTGATGCCATGCCCAACGGCAAGCCCTAGGACTCCAATCCAGAGGAGAAGTATGGAGTGCATCAGCTTGCTGATGCTATGCCCAACGGTAAGCCGTAGGACTCTCTCAAAACATATCACCCCATCTCCAGGAATTCTATTAAGAACTTGATTGTTGCGCATGAAAGGGCGAAGCATTCACGGATTGCCTTGATATCGTCTGGGAATAACTGACAGTGAATGCTTCGCCCCTATTCCCTCCAACGATATGGCTGCTGAAGAAACATTAGAGCCGACTTCTTGGGACATCTCCACACCACCCCAACTCTCACCGCGGGAGTACACGATGCAGCACTCTATGGATCGCATCCGAACGACAAGGGTATTTGACCTTCATTTATAATAGATGTAGATTCGGATTGCATCTTCTTTTCAAGGAAGTAAAACGTGGGTATTAAACGAGTAGATGGTCGATGCTTCAATCAAATAAGACCTCTTACTATGGAACCGAGTTACATTGACTATCCGGAGGGCTCGGTCTTAATTACTCTTGGTAAGACACGCGTCCTGTGCAATGTAACCATCGAAGGGATCGTCCCTCGATGGATACGTAATAGCGGCCTATCGGGGGGTTGGATAACTGCTGAATATGCCCTCCTTCCGCGATCCACGCATAAACGCACGCCACGCGAGACGAGCGGATTTCGTGGTCGTACTCAAGAGATCCGGCGGATGATCGGCCGCAGTTTGCGCTCGGCCTTCAATCTCGATCAACTTGGCGAACGCACATTTCTCGTTGATTGCGATGTCCTTCAGGCTGATGGAGGAACTCGTACAGCCGCAATTTCTGGTGCGTATGTCGCCCTAGTCCTGGCCATACAGAAGCTCCTAAAAGATGATTTCCTAACAGAATCCGTCTTTCGCCAGCCAGTAGCAGCCGTAAGTGTGGGGGTGATAGAAGGCCAATCCATCCTGGATTTGACCTACGACGAGGATGCGCACGCGGATGTGGATCTCAATGTTGTTATGGATGGGGAGGGAAATTATGTTGAGATCCAAGGGACAGCTGAGAGAAAATCCTTTGATGCCATCACATTGGATAAGTTGCTCACATTGGCGCGTGAGGGAATTGAAGAAATCCTCCAACTCCAATATCCATACTTAAAAGGCTCTTTATAACCTTCTGTCAGCATCTGCCAAAGGGAGTGGGGTTTTTTACCCAGCCATGCTTCGCTATCATAGTCTCTTTCCTGAGAGCCAAATATTATTTAAGCCACTTCTCCATAATGTAGCTGGGCTCGGTGATCTGATGAACCTGATCCAGGTCGTCCACAAAGGACCATTCTCCCGTATCTTCCTTGATAACTTCATATCCATGGCGCTCATAAAGCCGTCGTGCTCCAGGATTCGCCTTGGCGGCAGCGATCAAGGCGCGTCTATAAGTTAATTCCCCCAGCTTCTCCTCCGCTTTTTCGATCAGTGCTGATCCAATCCCCTTATTCCTTAAGCCAGGACGAACCCGAAATGAATAAAGATAAGCTGTGTAAGGCTGCGGTTTCGGATCGGCTTGGACACTATTAAGTTGGATGAAGATTTGTCCAACAATCTGATTATCGACTTCTGCGACGAGAAGGATCTGTCGTCCTTTCCGTGACTCCAGCATCGCTCTTTGATAAATTAATCGAAAGCGGCGATATTCGCCTTCCCACTCTAAGGCAGTAAGATCATATTCTGTCGCTTCACGAATCTTAATTTGGGACGGCTTATTCGCCATCTCTGACTTCCTCAGTCAGTTCGGCCAATAATTTTCTTTCATCCTCCGCATTGGCGATGAGCCCATCAAGCCAGGCAGTCCGCAATGCATGCAGAATCCTTCGATATGCAGGTCCGGGAGGTAAATCCATTTTTCGAAGACTATCCCCAGTTGTAATGGGAGTAATATAACGCCACTGGCTAAGGTATTGCTCGATTGCCTGGCGACAGGATGGATCATCTTTCATGCCTAACCAAACCACTACCAGAGCTTCTTCACGAACCTGCTCCATTCTCTCCGTCAATGCGCTGGGCAATGCGTTAGGGCTAAGTTGCAGCAGAGCCGAAACTAAGCGGTTGGCATGTAAAATCCCGTTCCGTAGAGGAGCTGAGAAGTGAAGACGCCGACATATGGAACGGACATCCTCCTCAATTAACCACAGATTCATGAATGCATAATAAAGGAACTCTTTTGAGGGCGGGCTTTCCAGTCGCCAAGTGTCCGGAGGATGGAATTGCTCTTCAAGCAGGAAAGCCTCTTCGATCTTCTCATTCCAGGTCAAAGCAGGGTGAATAGCCGCAAGGAGACCCAGATCATTCAATCTACGCATGATGGCGATCCGTTGGGCTTCGTGGAAAATGCTTTCTAACTCATGCCGAATTCGGTCGCCACTGACACGATCGAGAAGTGGGAGCGCTTCCTTCAGAAGCTCCATTGTATGGGATTCGATGGCAAAACCAAGACGCTGTTCCAGGCGAACAGCACGTAACATCCTTGTAGGATCGTCTACGAAACTTAAAGAATGCAGGACACGGATCAGGCCTTCTCTCAGATCTCTAACGCCTCCCCAGTGATCCATTAATTCGCCATAATGACGGCCGTCCAACCGTAATGCAAGTGTGTTAATCGAAAAATCACGTCGGTGTAGATCGAGCTTTATACTCCCCTGCACCACCGAGGGAAGCGCGGTTGGATGACGATAGAACTCCGTTCGTGCAGAGACAAGATCCAAATTGGTGGGGATATCATTAGCTTCAAGCACCTCATACTTCAAAGCATGCAGCAGATGAGGAGCGAGTAGATCTAAACGCCATTTGGCAGTGCCAAAACGTCGATGACTGCTCATCCGGCCCTCATACTTCTCGGTCAGGCTTCGAGCAAGACGGATTGCATCCCCTTCAACAACAAGATCGAAATCCACACTGGGAGCGCCTAACAATAAATCGCGTACAAATCCGCCGACGATATAGAGAGCGGCATCTTGTTCTTCGGCTTCATCGGCGACCAGCCTCAACAAGGCCAGCACCGAATCTGGGAGGGCGCGTTCCAACCGCTCCACAAGATCCGTATCATTCTCCTGGCCCTCTTCTCCCGCCAATGTCTTCAGCAGGTCAGTTCGGGTGACGATGCCCACGATCTCCCCGCTCTCGGGGTCTGCAACGGGAAGTTGTCCCCAACCACTCTCCATCATCACTCTTTGTAGATGTTTTACCGAGTCAACCGGGGAGACGACCATATTTCCGGTTTCCATTACCTTCGAAATGGCGATATTCCCCATTCCGTGTGAAATTGCTCGATCGACCGCCCGTCGTGTCAGAAGGCCAATCACTTTCCCACCTTTCACAACCGGATAACCTTCATGCCCGAAGCGTTGCATCTTCTCAGCGGCTTCCCCAATCATCTCGGTCGGTTCTAACAACTGGGGACCACGCGACATGATCTGACCTACCGTTCGCTCAGGTTTGATCATCCCCTCGAGCAGCTCTAACAACTCATTTCGAACCGACTCGATCGAACGCCCGCGAATCAAAGCTGCCGCAGCTCGTCCGTGCCCGCCTCCCCCAAAATGGCGTGCAACCATCGACACGTCTAGTTCATCGGCCATTGATCGAGCAACCATTTGAATATGCTCGTTCAGACCGACAAGCACAAAGAGGCCCATTGGATCGAAGAGATCGCGCAGCTTGTGAGCAATGGTTGAGATCTCATCCAGGAATCCTTTGGTCGTCGCAGAAGCGATGATCACCGTCAAACCATGAAAGTGGTAGGTCTCTGCGGAGGCGAACAACCGATCGTATAATTTTTGCTGCTCGGCTGACAGTGGATGGTTGAGGAAGTCAGCAGCAATTCGCAGATTTGCGCCCTGTTCCAAAAGCCAGGCACACGAACGTACATCCCGAGGTGCCGTGCCTGAATAGGTAAGAGAACCGGTATCTTCGTAGATCCCTAACAGAAGCAGAGTTGCTTCGATCAGATTCAATTCGTGACCAATTTCCTGAATGCCCTCAACCAATAAAGTGACGGTCGCTCCTGTCTCTTCAATATGATATGTCCAGGACGGATCCAACTCTGAGGTGAAAGGGTGATGGTCAAACACATGAACAAGCGTATCCTGGCGATATCCTTTTATGGAGGTCAGGGTTTGCGTATCCACCAACGTGATATGTTGGATCGGTTCCCATTTTAAATCCTCAAATTCAACAAAAGGCAAGCGATCACCATATAATGTCAAATACGCCCTCACATTCCTGTTTAGGCGTCTCGGTAGAACCGGGATTGCTTCAGGATTAAGAAGGTTCGCTGCCAAGAGCGATGCGATTGCGTCGAAATCCGCTTGCTCATGGGTCAGGATGATGCGCATTGAGGCAATTATCCTCTCATTAGAATTACATCCACTAATCCAACCCTCAAAGAAATCTATGGCTCAAGGCGAAGCATACAGAATGGCAGGTTCCGCCCGCCTATCAATCCTCGTCATCCGCTTCTGGTCTGGATTATACAATGAGGTAAGAGACAATTCGATGCTCCATCGAAAAATGTTGTCACGATGCACTTTACCCCCTCCAGACTGAATTGAACTTGCGCATTCCCGGAATCGATCAAGAGGGGTGGATTGAGTACCGCCAAATCTCCATTAGGACAACGAGCAATCGGTCAAAATCACCCCCTCAAGAGCTGGAAGACGGACTTCAACATATCCTTCCCTAACAGTCACTTCCTTCCCGTTGAGTGCATTGACCAAGGTATGACCTTCGGAAGAACTCAGCGCCCTTCGCTTCAATGATAGCTGAACGGCTTTTTCTGAAGCATTAAGCATCAGAATAACCGTTTGATTCTCCAAGGAGCGTGAAAAGACGATCACCCCTTGGTCATCTTCTTCGAGTAAACGTCGAAAATCACCTCGACGTAATGGCGCCAATCGATGTCGAAGTTTAATCAGCGTACGAATAAAGGCGCGCTGTTCATGATCCCATTGTTGCTCATCCCAAGGAAACGCCCCACGACATGCGGGATCCTTCCCTCCTGCCATGCCAATTTCATCTCCATAATAAATATGGGGGGCTCCCGGGAAACAAAATTGAATCAAATTCATCAGGTGGACGCGTTTATGATTGCCATTGCAAATTGACAGGATCCGTTCCGTATCGTGTGAGCCTACAGGCAGCATATGAGCATAATTGTATTCCCGCGGATAGGTATGAAGTAAGTTTTCCAAACTACTGGCAAATTGTGAGGCGCTCATCTTCTTCTCAATAATGAAGCGGATGGAGGCATCTCGCAAGGGGTAGTTCATCAAACCATCAAAGTGCCTTTCTCCTACCCAACGTGGATTGGCTTCCCAAATTTCGCCTACAAGATAAGCCTCCGGATTTTCGCCCTTCACCACTTCGCGGAATTCAGCCCAAAAGCTATCGTCGTTAATTTCATTGGGTACGTCCAATCGCCACCCATCCGCCCCCTGCTCAATCCAATATCGAGCCACGTTAAGAATGTACTTGCGGACGGCAGGATGACCTGTATTGAACTTGGGAAGGCTCTTGAAGCCCCACCAAGCAGCATAATTTTGTGCCTTCCCTTGTCCACAGGCATCAAGGGGAAATCGATGAACATGAAACCACTTCACGTAAGGGGAATGTTCCTCGTTCTCAAGCAGATCCTGAAAAGCGAAGAAACCCCTGCCACAATGGTTAAAGACGCCATCCAGAATAATACGAATTCGATTACGATGTGCTAGATCCAATAGCGCTCGGAAATCCTCCATGGTCCCGATGAGAGGATCGATTTGAAAGTAATCGGCGGTGTTGTAACGGTGAGTTGAATTCGCTTGAAAAATTGGGTTGAAGTAAATTGCATTGACACCCAGGTCAAGGAAGTAGTCAAAATGTTGGATCACTCCGCGGAGATCGCCTCCTTGAAATCCCCAGACTGTAGGCTCAGAGCCCCAGGCCTGTACATCGGGCGGATCATTGGATGGATCGCCGTTGGCAAAACGATCGGGAAATATTTGGTAAAACACAGCATCTGCTATCCATGAAGGAATGGTCATTCCATCGCCTCGTTGCATTGAGAATCACAGGGATGATCGACAGGCATCTAGCCTATAAGAAGTTTCGATTTTTTTCATAAATTGTACATGGGACAGAAATTGCTCCCAAAATAAGACCTGCTGGAGCGCTAGGAAATGGAAACAAGGAGAAAACCAGCGTTATGTATGCCCTTGCCCAATCTGTATTGATTTTTCCATCATGGCAAACTTCACAACAATCGACCACATCCAGGGGTGATGTCGCCAATTTAACAAAGACACCGCTCAAATTTCACTCCTCGCGCGAGCTGTAACGGGCAAGATCCTGCTCAATTTTCCGATAAGCCCATTCCGCACAATATAAAAGATCATAGCCCTTCCGCCCGACATCGTAGGCGGCCTGCTCTAGATAGTCATTAAAATATTTAAACTCAGGATATAGAGGCAGGGGAACACTCCCATCCAGCGCGACTTTCAACTCCTGTTGCCATCTTTCTTCAAAAGAGATATCAGCCAACACTGGAATCTGCCGTCCCGACCTGGCTGAGGCTAATTGGATTTGAACTTCAGGTGTGAGTAAATAGCGGGTAAGTACCCAGGCTGCATTGAAGTCCTTCTCAGCGGAGGTCGATCCGAAATAGATATTCCTTGTCCAAGCAAATCCAGACAGTTGCTTTCCTGTTGTTGCGTATTTTGGCCAAGGGTCGATGGACAAATGGTCCGCTCCCACAGCAGATAAAAGACGATCTGCTTGCCAAGTTCCATCTATTAACCACGCTGCTTCACCGGCCTCAAAAGCCAAAAGATCCTCCTCCGAATTCAGGACGACTGATCCGGCCTCACGCCACTTAGCAATCACCCTCAGCCAACATTCCGCGGATTTAAGGGTCAACGCCAGATTGCCATCTACTCCCAGAAGCGCTCCATCACATGCCGAAAGAAATGAGCCGCTGTAGAGAAAGCCCACATCCAGGATGGTCCCTGCTTGATTTTGCTCCCTCAATCCTTTCGAGGCCTTTGCCAAATCCTCCAGCGTCACAGGCGATGCGGGGATCAGATTCGCGTTCCGATAGAGAATAACCCCCTCTAACGAAAGGGGCAAACCCATCACAGTGTTGTCTACACTAACTCCCTCCCATGCAACCGGACGAATCGATCGCAGAAGTTCCTCCGTCACATGCTCACGAATGTCTTGAATGTACTTTTCATCCAACAAAGTCAGCCCCAGCTTAGACTCTCCAACGATCAATGTTGGTTGCTCGCCGTTGGCAGCAGCAGCCCTAAACCGATCTGCAAGTTGTTCGGGCGGGAAATAGACCAGGGAGATCTCCACTTGCGGAAAGCTTTCTTGGAAGGCCTCAAGGATAGTGGCAAGAGTGGCGATTTCCGCTTGGGTCCAATCGATCCAAATCGAGATTTTCCCTTCCACATCAGGGGATTTGGTTATGGTCGGTTCTGCTGTTGTCGGGATGCGGGTAGGAGTGGCGGATGGCGCTTGAGTATCTGTTGGGACAATTAAGGATGCAGTAGGAGTTGCTGTCGCTCTTAATTGACAGGAACCCAGAAAGAAGACTATCGCTAGCATGGCAATAACAACTAAAAGAGACTTATGCCGTTCCATCGAGTGATCCTTGATTTTCTGGATGAGTTTTATTTATCCTGTTATCCCATCCAGACTTGATAGAATCATCAGAGAACAGGAGTGTACCACAAGCATTCTAGCCAGCGAATAGTTTTTGACCGATGCACCTGGAAAGAATCGGATGAATGTAGGATATTATTATGAGAAGACAAAGGAACCAGATTATGAATGAAAGTATCCCTTCGACTTGGAGATTGATCCTCTCCCAAGCCGCAGGGGGTCCATGGAATATGGCTTTGGATGAAGCCATCCTCGAGTCTGTCGCAGCCGAGAATGCCCCTCCCACGCTGCGATTATACGCCTGGGAGCCTCCCTGTCTCTCACTTGGCTATGCACAACCCTTCGCCCAAGTTGATTCTTTACGCCTGCAACAATACGGCTGGGGAATCGTTCGCCGTCCGACTGGGGGGAGAGCGATTCTCCATACCGATGAGTTGACGTACTCCATCTCGCTATCCATCGATGACCCTCATATGCGCGGTGGCGTACTCGAAAGTTATCGCTACTTGAGCAGGGGATTGGTTTCGTCGCTTCATCTGCTTGGCCTGGAAGTTCAAATCCAACCCGAAATACAGAGTAGCCAGTCAGAACGTGCTAACCCTGTTTGCTTTGAACTCCCTAGTTCCTATGAAATTACCATTCGGGGTAAAAAAATCGTCGGAAGTGCTCAGGTCCGGCGTAAAGGCGGTATTTTGCAACATGGGAGCATTCCCCTGGCGGGAGATATTGGCCGAATTTGCCTAGCTTTGGTATTTCAGAATGAAGAACAACGCCAACAAGCGATGCGGCGGGCGCGCCAGAGAGCGACGACCATCGAAGACAACCTTGGCAAACGTGTCGCCTGGGAGCAGGCCGCTGACGCCATGCGCTCTGGCTTCTCTCAAGGATTGAGACTGAGATTCGAAGTACAAGAGCCAAAAGAGAGAGAGATTGCGCGTGCTCAGGTACTATGCAAAGAACGATATGAACAAAGAGCTTGGACTACGCGTGTATAATACTCATCAAATTACTCCAATACACGAGGTCTTATTCGAAAATAGGCATTCAAAATAGATGCGCTTTTAAACAGCATGCATTTAGTAATATATTCTCAAATTGGAATCCCGTTATCGTGAGTGAAGAATGATAGATCGCCCCCGTAATCTTCGACGCCTTTCCATCTATGCTTTTGGATTCCTTCTTCTGTTAATCACCATTACAAATTGCACGCAAGGAACCCCAACAAACCAGCCGGCCCCAGTAGATACCTTATTTAACTTCACAGAAACTCCTCACCCTATCATTTCGCCTTCTCAGGAGAGCATAAAGCCGCCCTCCCAATCGCCATCCACAACACCCACACCCTATCCATCCCCTACTCCTCTGCCCACCAGCACGCCCACCAAAGAAGGGCCGCGCGCAAAACGCATCCCCATTTTGGAATACCACCATTCCGAGTTCGTATCTCATGCGGATAAAGTCAATATGACCACAGAATGGTTCCTTAAGCAGATGGCCTGGTTGGATCAAAATGGATTCACAACCCTTAGTGCAGAGGAATTGATCGCTTTCGTCGACGGTCTCGATAGCCCACCTGAGAAAAGCGTCGTCTTGACCTTCGATATCGGAACAGCGAAAGCGGATAACTTTCGGCAGGTGATCATTCCTGCGCTTCGCCAATATGGATACAAAGCGTTATTCTTCGTCCTGATCAATGCCATTTCGGATGATGGCGCCGCGAATACCCTCACATGGTCAGATCTTCGAGAATGGCAGCAAGAGGGTTTGATCTCCGTCCAATCCCATGGTGTATATCATCCTGACTATCAGGACCTGACCTATGATCAGAAACTTTGGGATTCCAAGACCTCTTTTGAGGTCATCACACAAGAGGTGGGAGAATCCCCTTTGATTCTCGCTTACCCTTATGATTCGGTTCCCCAAGACGCTGAACGTTTGATGCAAGAAGTTGGCTATCAATTAGCCCTGGCGGGGCACCGGTTAGAGCGAAGCGTTCTACTTGGAGACCCTGATCGTTTTGCTCTTCCACGTTATTATCCCTATTCGAATGAAGAGGCCTATCCCGTTCTTAGTGATGGATATGGATGGACTTTTCCTGAGATGATGCTTGCAGCGATTAGCGAACCTGGCCAGCAATTGGTTGCGTCCCCCTTATTGCTTCCAGCACAAGAACCCTACATTCCTTCAGATTTACAGGATCTTGTCAATTTTTGTCGTGCCAAAGGGAAAGAACGCCTTTATGAAATAGATGCAGCCGCTCAATTTCCGACCGATATCCGCTCAGCCGCTCAGGATACGTTGCAGAATCCGGTGCTCATTAAGCCAACCTGCAACTTCGGTCCTGCCATCATCCCTGATTCAATCGTGCTCCATTTTACTCAGGGTCCCTACCCTTCCACAGTTTACGAATTCCGCGAGAACAAGTACGAAACGAGCGCGCATTACATCATCGATCGTGATGGCACCATTACTCAGATGGTTCCCGAATTCTTCGCTGCTTACCATGTGACCTGCTATGGCTATCGCTCCCTCTGCACCCCTTCCTGCCCCATCTGCGAAGATGAGCAAGGAAAATTTACCGAGCCATGGACACGTTCGATCGGAATTGAACTGGTTAACAACGGCAGGTTGCGTGGTAAATTCGGCGACTTTCGAAATCCAGATGACTCCCCCTTCACCGGTCTGGTGTATGAAGACTATCTCGCCTCATTTTCTTACCGATACTGGGAAGACTTCCCGATGGAACAAATCGAGACGCTGCGTGTTCTGGTCGAGGACATCATGCATCGTTGGGACATCCCCCTGGAAAGAGTCATCGGGCATAGTCGCATCCAACCAGAAAAAATCGATCCTGGTCCCGCTCTGAATCTTACTTGGAACCGATATGGAGATCCAGCTCGCGAAGCCATTTTCCAACCTGCCGCCACGGCGGAGTAAAAGTGGATAGACAGTCCGGGAATCTTATAAGAGAAGAGAGCTTGATTGATCTGCTATCCCAAGTAACGAATCTTTCAATATTCGGGGAAGAGGCCCGCTTGACCGCTTTGGTTGAATCGTATCTACGAAGGATGAGAAAAAGATGACCCCTCCGTGGGACAATACCCATTCTCCCATACGAACTTCTAGGGCATCTAAAGCCGGAGGCCAACTTATTCTTATCCCCAATTTTCCGAATCGATCTTGTTCCTTCTCAGCCCTCAGGCTAAACTAAGAACATGCACATCGGAGCGCTCACCCTCGAATTGCATCTCCCTGGTTGCCATTCCCTCAAAGAAAAGCGCAGCCGGATTAAACCCCTCCTGGCGGGTATCCACCGAAAATTCAATGTCTCCGCTTCAGAAATCGATCAAAACGATCGCTGGCAATTTGCTTTAATCGCATGTGTCACAGTTAGCAATGATTCCCGGCATGTGCAACAGTTGCTCAGCAGCATCCTTGCGTGGATCGAAACACAACATCCTGATCTACAAGTGATTGACGATAAAATCACTCTTCTATAAAACTTGAAGTCATCCAAAACATTATCCATCCAAACCATACTTTGATCGCATAGGATGCAACCCGCATGATGCGATTAGTTTTACTCTGCGTTGTATTCAATCGGGTACACTATTGATGAAATTACCATACCTGAATGCATTTCCCATTCAAGCCATCTTCAATCCTTAAACAGGTTATTATGGATGTTTGCCTTCTCTATAAAAAGACCACACAGCCAATGCTGTGTGGAAGAGGGAGATAGGAATGGAGATAATACCCTGCGACGGATAACCCTACGCTACCTGCATATCACTTACAAGCAATCGCCTCCTGACGAGCGCATTCAGACGTGAGACCAACAAACTCGCATGGATAGGCTTGATGAGATAATCATCCGCACCTGCATCTAAAGCACGTGCGACACTGGCAGGAGCACCAAGGGCAGAGAGGATCATGATGGGAACATCACTGAATTGACGTATTTGCTCACATACTTCCCACCCATCCATCTCTGGCATCAGTAAATCGAGGATAACCACTTCAGGCGTCTCCTGCCGACAGGCCTCGATCCCATCCTCTCCAGTGTAAGCCGTATGAACTTGGAAATCTTTCCCACGCAACAATGTGCGTAACATGATCGAAAAATCGGGGTCATCATCAATCAGTAAGATATCGATCGCCATAGTTCCCTACCATTTGACTGTTTCCATTATGACGGAAATCCACATAGATTAACCTTACAGTTAACTATCAGTACCCCGCTTGCTCAAAATCCGCATAATGACTATGATATTTCCAGATACTTTTATTTTTCTAAATAATGCTGGTAGGTACGATGACTGCGGATGAGAAAAGCACAACTTTAGCTTGCCCACGATGTGGTGCAAATCTGGATGCAGATGAGCGGACGTGCTTGAATTGTGGTATTGATCTTATCCTCTTAACCCTTCTCACCGAACGGGCATATTTAGACGGAACTCCAGGGGCAGCACCGATTCAGACCACACCGGAAATTCTCGTACCTCGCATTGGGGAATACCTCATTCAGCAAGGATTGATTAGCCAGGATCAACTCGAGGCTGCCTTGGAACACCAAAAAACTCTGAATGCCTCCGGAGAACGGCGTCTCCTTGGTCAGACTCTGATTGAAATGGGCTTCATTGATCATGAAACCTTGGACCGAACGATCAATCTGCAAATCCTTGAACTTCATGCCGCTCTTCAAGAAGCCAATCGAGGTTTGGAGAAGCGCGTACAAGAACGGACAGTCGAATTGCAGATGGCTCTTGAGCGATTAACGGAGACCAACCAAATTAAAGCCAATCTTATCTCCAACGTCTCTCATGAATTGCGCACCCCGCTGGCACATATCAAAGGTTACGTAGAGTTGATTATCGACGAGGAATTAGGCGCACTCTCCACTGCACAAAAAGAAGCTTTGGAAGTGATGTATCGCGCTACCAATCGACTCGAACAATTGATTGAAGATCTCATCGATTTTTCTACCGCTTCCCGAGAGGGCCTGACTTTGAACATTCAACCTCTCTCCATCACAGATCTGGCGGAGAGTGTTATCCGACGTTCTCAATCGAAAGCGGATAAGGCATGCGTGTCTCTTGAACTTGACATCAGCAATCCTCTCCCAGCGATTCGAGCAGATCCAGAGCGATTAGAATGGGTCTTGCTGCAATTGGTAGACAATGGGATTAAATTTACACCGGATGGCGGAACGATCACATTAGGAGCAAGGCACGACGGCAACTTCGTCCAAGTATTTGTCCGCGATACGGGTGTGGGAATACCTGCAGAGAGGATCGAGGAAATTTTCATACCCTTCCATCAATTGGATGGATCTCCAACCCGTCGATATGGTGGTACAGGTTTGGGATTGGCATTGGTAAAATTGATTCTCGATACTCACGGCGCCGAGTTAAAAGTGGAAAGTACCGTAAACCAAGGAAGCTTGCTTAGCTTCCCGATACCTGTGGCGATTGATTTAGAATGACAGGACCTCTGGTTCCTCCCGGACCCTTAAGTACAGGCACAGAACTCAATGCTGTGTATGCTATTGCACGCGTTGTGGCCGAGACTTATGACACAGAAACCGGCCTGGACACTGTTTTCCGTTTGGCGCGCACAATCTTCATTTTCGATATTGTTTCCCTCTATCTTCAAGATGAAGAGACGGGCGATCTTGAAGCGGTGTATGCAAGCGCACTCGGCCGCGGACGCTCTCGAGAAGCGGAACTTGCCTGGGGCGAACAGGCCGCTCATGAAGCCTACCGGACGGGTCAAACCGTATTGAGACAGGAGGATACCGGCCCAACTGTTAAGGGACGTGAACGCCGCCGCGATTACCTCGGTTTACCGTTATTGGTTGGCGGTCGATGTGTCGGCGGACTGGTTTTTGGACGTTTCGGCGGACCCTCCTTCCCACCGGAACATATCCGATTAGCGGAATTTGTAGCCTGGCATGTTGGCCAATTACTTGAAAATCGTCGCTTGGCTCATCGCATTGCCACACTCGAAGCACAACGGGAATTAGCTCGCATGCAGGACGAGTTCATCTCCACCATCTCTCATGAACTAAGGACGCCTTTGGGTTTTATCAAAGGCTATGTCACAACCCTGCTCCGTGACGATGTTGACTGGAAACCTGATACACGTGCGGAATTTCTCAAAATCGTTGATGACGAAGCAGATCGCCTGCGTGACTTGATCGATAACCTGCTCGATTCATCTCGTCTTGAAAGTGGTCGCCTGGGGATGACTTGTGAGCCCACCCGCATCAGCCCCCTGATCCGAGATACCGCAGAAAGGACTCGCTCAGCCTACCCGGATATGGACCTCCGCCTTGAGATCAGTGACAACCTCCCCACTGTCGAGATTGATGCCACACGAATCTCCCAAGTTCTGGATAATCTGCTTTCCAACGCGCATAAGTATGCCGCTGGGAGTAAGGTGATCATCCGGGCGAAAAACCATGGAGAAAAAATCCGCTTGGATGTGATCGACTTCGCTGCTGGTATCGCCAGCGAACATATTCCTTACCTATTCGAACGATTCTATCGAGTTCCCGGGAGCACAAGCACTGTGCGGGGCACCGGTCTGGGTCTATACATCTGTCGAAAGATCATTGAGGCACATGGGGGAGAGATCGGCGTTGACAGCAAACCCGGGCAAGGATCGACTTTCTACTTCACATTACCAATTGCTACCTCTTCAGAAGTAGCTTCGGAGAAAAGCAATGATACAAAATAAATCCATCCTAGTTGTTGACGATGATCCACGATATCTTCGGCTGGTGGAAGTAAATCTCATGGCCGAAGACTATACTGTGCGAACGGCATCTGATGGCCAACAGGCAGTCGAAGCCGTCGCTACTGACCAACCGGATTTGATCTTGCTTGACGTTATGATGCCTATCATGGATGGGTTTACAGCCTGTGAACGGATTCGCGAGTTTTCCAATATCCCTATTATTATTTTGACGGCAAAAGGCGAAGAAAGGGATCGCGTACGCGGCCTTGATGCAGGAGCGGATGATTACATCGTGAAACCATTTTCTGCACAGGAGCTTCTTGCTCGGGTGCGTGCGGTACTGCGACGGGCTGAGCGTCAAATGATCGATCAATATCACCAGCCTGTAATCGAGCATCATGAATTGAAAATCGATTTGGCGCGTGCGCAGGTATTCACCAAGAACAAAGAGGTCTCCCTGACCGCCACCGAATATCGCCTGCTTCAAACATTGGCGACCACCATGGGCAGAGTCCTGACACCAGAAGAATTGCTAACCACCGTCTGGGGAACCGAATACCGCGATGATAAAGAGATTCTATGGGTCTGTCTTAGCCGATTACGTCAGAAGATCGAACCAGATCCCAAGAATCCGATCCATATTGTAACCCGACAAGGGCTCGGCTATCTAATGCCTCCCGAGGATGAAAGTGGCGAGGGGAACGAACAAAACGACTGAACCAATCCTTTTCCCTCTATTCAAGAGGTCAGACCGATTCAACAGCAGGTCTTCGGGTGAGAATGCTCAGTAACGAACACCTTGCCCAATCCTGACTGACTGGCTGTCAATGTGAGCTGTATGCTCTTCATTTTCACCTTACGGTGAGCTTCCAAAAGCTCCTAATTCACTCATCCAAAGCTATACTGAAATCGTGCTCCATCTTTTCGCATATCAGCTTGCACAGCGATGGGGGCAACCATTTGGAAATCGTAATTGAGCTCAGGTGAAGAGAGATGTCGCTCTCCTTCCGAACCAGGGCGGATAGAAACCACTTTTTCTTAAGGAAGAACGATGAGTATACGATACAACCACAAGGGTAAATATTTCACGGATATTGAAACCAAAATACGGATTGAAGTGATCGTTCAAACGACGAAACAGCGTATTTATGGAACATTTCACATTCATCCTGACCGACGCCTTCTCGATGAATTAAACGAGCCTCCTGAATTTTTAGCCGTTACTGAAGCCAGGGTGTACGAGAGCAACGATCAAATTGAGACAGGATTTTTGGCCATTCATAAGAAACATATCCTTTGGGTCACCCCCATCGAAGACTTGATTCCGGAGGAGGCCCATGACAACTAACACAACCATAAAACCGCAAAATGGTGCCTTGTTGCGTTTACAGGAATGGTTGGTCGATCAGGTTACTACGGAATTACGCTCAAATCACTCTGTCGAACCACTAGAAAGCCGCGTCACCAATATCCTCCTGCGTCTCTATAACAATGCCAATGTTCATTTACCTGAGGAGCAGCGTCAACATCTTTTCGAAAAGGTGAAAAAAGAAATATTTAATTTTGGTCCGATACAACCCCTTCTCGATGATCCAAGCATTAATGAAATCATGATTAACGGGTACAAGCATATATATATTGAGCAGGATTCGAAGATCGTAAAAAGCAATGTCGTTTTTCCAAATGATGATGCAGTCTTGCGATTGATAGAAAAAATTATCGAACCCTTAGGGCGACATATTGATGCCAAAAGCCCAACCGTCGACGGACGCCTTCCAGATGGTTCTCGAGTTAATGCGGTTATCCCTCCAGTTGCCATCGATGGACCAAGCCTGACCATTCGCAAGTTCGGTCATGAAAAAATGACCATGGATGATTATTTCCGTTTCAAATCGCTCACACCTCACATGGCTGAATTCTTGCGCGCTTGTGTTCTCAGCCGGATCAATATTCTCATATCGGGCGGCACAGGCTCGGGGAAAACAACCTTGCTCAATATCCTCTCCAGTTATATTCCCGAATCAGAACGCATAGTGACCATTGAGGATTCAGCCGAATTGCAGCTTCATCAGGAGCATGTCGTCCGATTGGAAGCACAGCCCCCCGGACCGGACGGCAAGGATGCTATCCCGATCCGCCATTTGGTCCACAATGCCTTGCGTATGCGCCCCGACCGGATTATCGTGGGCGAGGTGCGCAGTGGAGAAGCCTTGGACATGCTCCAGGCGATGAATACTGGCCATGATGGTTCCCTTACCACCACACACGCCAACTCCCCGCGCGATGCCATCTCACGCCTGGAAACGCTTGTTCTCTTTGCAGGTTACGATTTGCCCTTAAGGGTTATTCGTGAACAAATTGCCTCCGCCATCGACCTGGTCGTTCAACAAGCTCGTGTCAGAGATGGCTCTCGCAAGATCACTTCAATCTCTGAAGTGGTTGGTATGGAAGGCGAGATCGTCGTGATGAACGAAATCTTTCGCTTTAGAGAAACCGGAACACGCGAAGATGGTCTTGTTCTGGGTGACTTCGAACCCACCGGTATGCGACCCATGTTCGAACCACGCCTCAAACGGGCAGGCTTTCGCTTACCTCCTGCGCTCTATGGAGCCGATAAAATGCTTCAATGGGATCAGGATAATCGTTGAACTATCAATAATTCCCTTTATGCTCTACTTCATCTATAATTTTCCCCGATTATCATCGAAGCTTGTACGTCGAGATCGGGAAGTTCTGCTATAATCCGGTCGTTGACGCTGACCTTGGAGCGGGACCATGAGCAACCAACATGAACGAAAATTGCGTAGTAAGATGCTCGGCGCTATGCTACGTAAGGCACGCAGTGAGAGAGGCAAAAGTTTGAAGCAGACTGCGGCATTGATAGGTATTTCTCCCGATAGGCTGTCTGCATATGAACGAGGTAAGAATACGATCTCTCTCCCTGAGCTTGAGCTTCTCGCGTATCAGCTTGAGATCCCTTTAAAATATTTTCTAAATCCAGATGCAAAAATCGAACAACGCCGGCTAGATTTAAAGCCATCGATGATCATTGCGCTTCGCCAAAAGATGATTGGCGCCCTGATGCGAGCCCATCGTCAGAAGGCGAATATGTCGATACGCAAATTGGGCATGCGGGTTAACCTTTCCCCCAGCCGTCTCTCCGCCTATGAACTTGGTACTCGACCGATCCCGCTAGATGAATTAGAGGCACTGTGCATCCTGCTGGGTCACCGAGTCGATGAGTATATCGATCGAGATGGTCCGATTGGCGACTGGGAAGAACGCACCCAGGCTATTGAATTACTTTCCAAACTATCACCCGAATTGCGCGAGTTTCTTAGTAAACCGGTAAACGAGCCCTACTTGCGCCTGGCAATGCAATTAAGTGAATTGCAGGTGGATAAATTGCGCACTGTTGCCGAAGGTTTATTGGAAATAACTTTATGAAAAAAGAGACGAACTCCCCCTCCAAACTGGCCAACATGGCCAAGCTAGCCTATGAACAGGATCGTATCGAGGATGCAATCCAGGGATTCAGAGCCGCGCGTGAGATTTACATGCAAAATCAAGAGTTTGCCAAAGCTGCGGAAATGGCCAACAATCTATGCGTCGTACTTCTGAAAGATGGACAAGCGGATGAAGCCTTGTCTATGGTGGAAGGCACTCCACAAATCTTCCTCGACCTGGGGAATGAGGTCTTAGCGGCGATGGCTTATGGCAACCTGGCCTCCGCTCTTGAGGCTTGCGGAAAATTGTCAGAAGCAGAAAGCGCTCTCGAAGAGGCTGCCAAACGCTTCCACCAGCTTGACCAAAAGGAATATTATCTCGATACTCAAAAAGCACTTTCTCAACTCCGACTCCGTCAGGGTCGGACATTTGAGGCGATGCTTGCCATGCAGGCCGGATTGGAGAAACAAAGCCGCTTAAATATCGGACATCGCATTCTACGTGGTTTGTTAAACATACCCGCGCGCTTGCTTGGTCGATAGAATAGCCAATTGACCGTCGAACACAACTTTGGACATCATGCAAACGATCTCATCTCCTTTTCATACCTACAATGCCAAAATAACCAAAAATGGGCATCAAGTGAACCGGAACATCGAAGTAACTTCGAGACAAGCCCTTCTTTCTCTATTTCGCTTCAGTTCACAAGATCATCTGGATTTCACCTTCATAGAGAATGAATGTCCAAGCTCAAGCCTGGAACTCTGGAACTGATCATTGTTTCAATGGTTGATGTATGATGTTTACCGCCGAACCATGGAGCATTCAACCCGCCCAAAAGGACAATGCCAGGAGCCTTTTAAAACTCCTGGATCATTCTGAATGGAAGCACCAACATCTCGATTGGCTCAACCCCAAGGATCTTCTTGGTGAGAAACCCTTCCTCTTATTCTTTAACCATCGAGAACTGGTTGGCTGTTTGGCCTGCCCATTGGGTCTGGGAAGCTGTGCTTGGATCAGGATTTTCGCCATCGCCAAAGGTTACCAGCCACAAAAGATTTGGGATGAACTCTGGCCTGTGGCATTCGAACAGCTACGGGATAAAAACCTACTCACGATCGCTGCCCTCATCCTTTCTCAATGGTTGGAACCGCTGCTGTATCGCTCCGGCTTCAAGAAATGCAATTCTCTGATCTTCCTTCGCTGGGAACGAGTACCCGTTCCCCAGTTGTCCTACCCAGGCCTTATTCGTGAAGCATGTCCTTCTGATTGGGAAGATTTGATACAACTTGATCAAAAAGCTTTTCACGGTCTTTGGATGAATTCGAGCCAGGAGCTTAAGGAAGCCTATCAACAAGCGGCCATTATTACATTGGCGGAGCACGAGAATCGTCCGATCGGATACCAACTGAGCACCCTTTCCGCCTGGGGAGCGCACCTTTCACGTCTCGCTGTCGAACCCAATTTGCAGGGGTCGGGCATTGGGACCGCGTTGGTAGCCGATCTTCTTCACAGAGTTGCCAGCCGAGGGTATTCAACTGTTACCGTAAATACCCAGGAGGATAACTTCCGTTCGATTCGTCTCTACCATCGCTTGGGCTTTCATCTTACCGGAGATCGATATCCTGTGCTGAAGCTGGACGGTTAACGCGCTGAAGGAAGATCGGATCATATCCGTCATCAGCCATCATTCATAACCAATTTCCACAGAATACGGGATGGGATCAATGTAAAATATTCGTAACTGCCTAACGAAGCTTCGCCTCAAACCGACAAGTAGGGCAAAGTGATCAT